>JBGQHA010000160.1:0-6512 GCA_041497735.1 Dehalococcoidia bacterium
CGGGACAGACGACCGTCTCCGTCTGTGTCTATCAGGACCCGCTCGCGGTCCGTCCCTCTGACCAGTGCTAGACAGCTAGTGATCCTTCGCTAGGGCCCCGGCGTCCGCGTCGCGGGTACCGGCGTCGGCGAGCTCGGAACCCGCGTGTTCGTCGGAACCGGCGCAGGCGTATCGGTCGGCACGGGGGTTGATGTCGGCCGAGGCTTGGCCGTCTCCGTCGGACTCGGTGTGGGGCTGGGCGTCGTGGTTCGAGTTGCTGTCATGGTTGCCGTCACGGTCGGCGTAGTCGTCGCATGTGACCCGCCGCCGCCGCTGAACGTTCCGGTTGCGCACAGCGATCCGAGGATGATCGCAACGATCAACAGTCCGCCGCCGAGCACGGCTAGCAAGGCACCCCGCGGCGGCCCATCTCCAAAGAGCCTATCGAACGACCCGGCGCCTCCCGGGCCGCCTGCCAGCGGCTCGTAGCTGTACGGCGGCGCGGCAGCGGGGCGCGGCGCGGGCGCTACGGGAATGGGTGCTGGCGCCGGCGCGCGTACCGGTTGCGCTGGCGTCTGCGCAGGAGGAGGCAGCTGTCCGGGCCGGGTCGCCGGTGAAGGCTGCGCCGCTTGAGTCGGAGCCGGCGCGGTCGTTGGGATCACTGCCAGAGCTTCGGCGGCGGCAGCCGCGCCGCCCGGGGCGACCGCGTCCAGCAGGCGGTTCAGCATGATCTGCTGCCAGTTCGTAGGCGCCGGCACGAGCGCCAGAGCGCTCAGCGCCTCTGCTGCGCTGATGAAGCGCCGCCGTGTCGCCTGGCACGTCTGGCAGGTGCTCATGTGTTGCACGATGCGCTTTCGCAGCGCCGCCGACCACTGGCCTTCCGCCATCATGAAATCGAGGTCCAGGCACGCGTGCCTTCCGTAGACGAACAACACGTGCGACGAGAAGGCAGCCTCGAACGCCGTCTGCACCTGCTGGAGCCGAGCCTGGATCGTCTGCGGCCGCCCTCGCAGGACAGACGCGATCTCCTCAAGGCTCAGCCCGCGGCGCACGCTCAGATCGAGCAGCTCGTAGTCGTCGATGCGCAGCTCGCGCACGGCGTGCGACGCGAGGCGGCCCAGCTCCGGCAGCTCCCCGGTGGCGTCGGCGCTTACCCGCGCCTGGTCGACGAACGCGAAGGACTCCTCGCCTTCGGTCACGCCGCCGCGCTTGCGGCGAATGCGCGCCGCCAGATCGTGGCGAGCCGCGGCAAACACCAGCAGCCGGAAGGACGGGATCGCGTCGGGGTGGCCGAGCGCCTGGAACGCACCGAGGAAGCCAGCTTGCACGACGAGCGCCGCCGCGTCGCGATCACGCGCAATGCGAATGGCGTAGTCGTAGAGGTGCGGAAAGTAGCGATCGTAGAGCTGGCGGAGCGCGACTCCCTCCCCAGCGGCAGCTCTCCGAATGAGATCTTCGTCGCTCTGTTGTTCCGTGACCATCCCTGGTTCCGCCCACTAGTGTACACCCTCACGAGCGCAGGTTCAGCTTCGGTCATAACAGGTACAGCGCGGCTGCCGGGTGGCAGCGGGATTGCCAGGCTATATAATGGATTCTTGGAACCAGCAGCCGCGACTTGATCCGAGCGCAGACCCGCTGGCGACACGTTTGGGAATCGGGTGAGCGCGTAGTTAGAGAGGAGTCTGGCCAGCGCGGACGCGGCAATGCGTCGCGTGGCCGGGACAGGACATGACAGAGGCACGAGCGAAGACCATCGGTGAGCTGCGGGCATCTGGCTACCGGGTGGTCTCCGTCAAAGAAGAGATCCGTCACAACCTCATCAAGCGGATCCGCGAGAAGGCAACAATCCTGCCGGGCATCATCGGCTACGAAGAGTCGGTGATCCCGCAGCTGGAGAACGCTGTGCTCTCCGGCCAGGACGTCATCTTCCTGGGCGAGCGCGGCCAGGCGAAGTCGCGCATCACGCGCTTGCTCGTCAACCTGCTCGATGAGGAGATCCCCGCGATCGCCGACTGTGAGATCCACGACAACCCGTTCGATCCGATCTGCAAAGCCTGCCGCGATCGCATCGCGGAGCAGGGCGACAACACGCCGATCGTCTGGATCGACCAGGAGCGCCGCTACGGCGAGAAGCTCGCGACGCCCGACAGCACGATCGCGGACCTGATCGGCGAGGTCGATCCGATCAAAGTCGCCGAGGGCCGCTACCTGAGCGACGAGCTGACGATCCACTACGGGCTGATCCCACGCACCAACCGCGGCATCTTCTGCATCAACGAGCTGCCCGACCTGGCGGAGCGCCTTCAGGTCGGCCTGCTGAACATCATGGAGGAGCGCGACGTGCAGATCCGCGGCTATCGCGTCCGCTTGCCGCTCGACGTCATGCTCGTCGCGAGCGCGAACCCCGAAGACTACACCAACCGGGGCCGGATCATCACACCCCTGCGCGATCGTTTCGGCGCGCAGATCCGCACGCACTACCCGCGCAGCGTTGTGCACGAGATCGGCATCATGGACCAGGAGCACAGCGCGTTCGAGGACGATGAGTACCAGGTGACGGTGCCCGATTACATGAAGGAGATCGTCGCGGAGATCACGCGCCTCGCGCGGCGCAGCCCGGACGTCAACCAGCGCTCCGGCGTCTCGGTGCGCGCGTCGATCGCCGACTACGAGAGCTTGCTGGCGAACGCGTTCCGCCGTGCCATTCGCACGAACGAGCGCGACGTGGTGCCGCGCATCAGCGACCTGCCGCACATCATGCCGACGCTGAGCGGCAAGATAGAGTTCGACACCGTCGAGGACGGCAAAGAAGAGCAGATCATGGAGAAGTTCATCCAGGGGGCCACGGTTGCCGTCTTCAACCGCCACTTCAACGTCGTCGACCTTGAGGAGGTCGTCACGAAGTTCAAGTCGGGCAGCTCGGTCGAGGTCGCAGACACGCTGCCGTCGAAGGACTACGTCAAGATCGTGAAGCAGGTCGATGGGCTGGACCGCGCCGTCGCCAAGCTGGAACCCGGCGAGAACGTCGCGCTGATCGCTGCCGCCGTCGAGTTCGTGCTCGAAGGCTTGCACCTCAACAAGCGGCTGAACAAAGACAAAGTCTCCGGCAAGACGCAATACCGTGGTTAGCCAGGCAGTACGGCAGACATACACGTACTATACGCCCGAGGAACCGAAGGGCCGAGTGGTACGCGATGCTCCCCTGGAGGGACGTGGCAAGGCTTGGACGCTGGGCGAGTACAATCATCCTGTGTATCCAAGTCCACTAAATGTTCGGGTCGGCGATGCGGGGATTAAAGTTTGGACAGTAATCGAATGGCTCCGCGCAAATGACAACGAGGAACGACAAGTACTGGAAAGATATGGACAGGTTCTTGACCCGAAAGACCTCAAAGCAGCCATCTGGTACTACGAACACAACAAGGACGCAATAGACCGAAGACTTGCGGAAGAAGAGGCTGGAGCCGCCTAGGCTTGTCTCGTCTCTACCTCGACGAACATCTAGGGCACCTTCGCTCAGCTCTTGAGCAGTCCGCGCACGATGTCATCTCTGCTACTGACCAAGATAGACGTGGGCGCACGGACGCATGGCACTTCCATCAGGCGGTGATCGAACATAGAACCATTCTGACCTGGAACAAGACCGATTACGAGTATCTGCACCGGCTCTGGACAACCCTCGGGACACTGGGTCTTGTTCCGGAAACCCACGCAGGAATACTCACGAGAGCAGCTCCCAGGAAGTACCAATCGGAGGAGTGGCTTCCGGTTGCAATAGAGCGACTCGCCTCTGGTGAGCGCCTTGAAGGTCGAATGTTGATCTGGCATCCGGGAACGTTGACGTGGGAAGAAGATAAGTGGCATCCGGAGGACTAGCTCCTCGGCGATACGCCATCGTCGGATGCGGCGGGCGCGGCATCTCGATGTACGCCCGTCCGCTCGTTCGGCACTACGCGGACGCCGGCGAGCTGGTGGCACTCTGCGACACTAACCGGACGCGCATGGCGCTGTGTAATCAGACGCTGGGCGCCACCCTACCCGCCTACACGGACTTCGCTGCGCTGCTGAACGAAACGAGACCCGAGGCGGTCATCGTCGCGAGCATCGACGGCACGCACCACGAGTACATCCTCAAGGCGCTCGCCGCCGGCTGCGACGTCATCACCGAGAAGCCGCTCACCGTAAACGACGCGAACGTTCGAGCCATTTTGGACGCCGAGCGCAGGTCGGGGCGGCGCGTCACCGTCACGTTCAACTATCGATACACGCCGCATCACATGAAGATCCGCGAGCTCGTCCAGGGCGGCGCCATCGGCCGCGTGCTCTCGGTCGACTTCCACTGGTATCTCGATACGCGCCACGGCGCCGACTACTTTCGGCGCTGGCACCGCCGCATGGAGAACTCCGGCGGCCTTCTCGTCCACAAGGCGAGCCACCACTTCGATCTCATCAACTGGTGGCTCGGCACGGAGCCGGAGGAGGTCTTCGCCTGGGGGCGGCGCGAGTTCTACGGCCCGACGCGCGCCGAGCGCGGCGATCGGTGCCTCACCTGCCAGTACAAGGCCTCGTGCGAGTTCTACTTCGACATCACGCGCGAGCCGTACACGAAAGCCCTCTACCTCGACGCCGAGTCCGACGACGGCTATCACCGCGACGGCTGTGTGTTCGCGGATGAGATCGATATCTACGACACGATGGCGGCGACCGTGCGTTATGCAAACGGGGCGATAATGAGCTACTCGCTCAACGCGCATGTGCCGTTCGAGGGCTACCGCCTCGCGATCAACGGCGACCGCGGCCGCCTCGAGGCCGATCTCCTCGAACGCGCGCCGGGCCGCGCCGGCCTCCCCCGGCTCGAGATGCGCCTCACACCCCACTTCCGGCCGGCGCGGGTGATCGAGGTGCAGGCAGCATCCGGCAACCACGGCGGCGGCGACCGCCTTCTGCTCGACGCCATCTTCCGGGGCGGGCAGCTAGCGGCCGACCTGGCCGGCTCACGCGCGGGGGCGATGGCCGCGCTCACCGGCATCGCCGCCAACCGCTCGATCGAATGGGGGCGGGCCGTCACGATAGCCGAGCTGCTAGCGGAGCCGTCCGGCGTTGCCCCTCGACCCGAGGCGGTATAATGACGCGGACTTAGGGATCGGAGCTGATCGACTATGGCACTGTCATTTCGCTACTCGGAGTGGGACGGAACGCAGGAGATCCCGCCGCTTGATCCGGACGACCTTCTCGAATCTCTCACCGACGACCTGATGAACTTCGGCGACCTGCAGCACGCGCTGCGGAACCTTCTGCAGCGCGGCATGCGCAACCCGATGGGCCAGCGGTTGCAGGGCCTTCGTGATCTCCTCCAGCAGCTCCGCCAGCAACGCCGGCAGACGCTCGACCGCTTCAACCTGAGCTCCGCGTTCGAGGACATCGAGCGGCGGCTCGAGCAAGTGCTCGACATGGAGCGCAACACACTCGACAAGCGCCTGCAGGACGCGCTCGACCAGCAGCAGCCGCAAGCACAGGACGGCGGCCAGCAGGACGGCTCGCCGGAGGGCGGTGAGCAGCAAGCCGGTCAAGACGGCCAACCGTCGTCCCAGGAGGCGGGCGGGCAGCCGCAGCAGGGCTCGCGTCAGCCATCGATGGCCGGGCAACGCGGCCAGTCGCAACAAGGCGGGCAGCAACCCTCCGGCGCGGGTCAGCAGAGCAGCGACGATCAGTCGCAGTTCGCGCAGATGCTGCAGAACATCGCAGAGCGGAAGCGTCAGTTCCTCGAAGGCCTCCCGCAGGATGTGCCGGGCAAGATCAAGGAGCTGCAGAACTACGAGTTCATGGACCCGGAGGCGCAGGCCCAGTTCCAGGAGCTGATGGAGATGCTGAAGAAGGCGATGACCGAGACCTTCTTCAAGGACCTCCACCAGCAGATCTCCAACATGACGCCGGAGGAGCTGGAGCGCCTGAAGCAGATGGTGCGCGATCTCAACCAGATGCTCTCGGAGCAGATGGCGGGCGGCGAGCCGAACTTCGAGCAGTTCATGCAGCAGTACGGCGACCTGTTCGGCAACAACCCGCCGCAGTCGATGGAAGAACTGATCTCGCAGATGCAGCAGCAGATCGCCAACATGCAGAACCTGCTCGACAGCCTGCCGCCCGACATGCGGCGCCAGCTCCAGGACCTGCTGATGGACAAAGTCGGCGACCCGGACCTGCAGGCAGAGCTATCGGAGCTGTCCGCGAACCTGGAGCTGCTCTACCCGATGCGCGACCTGCGCAATCAGTACCCCTTCCGCGGCGACGAGGAGCTCGATCTCAACCAGGCGATGGACCTGATGGACCGCATGCAGTCGATGGACGAGCTCGAGCGCCAGCTCGAGCGCACGCAGTACGGCGGCGACATCGACGACATCGATGAGAAGAAGCTGGCCGAGATTCTCGGCGAGGAGGCCAAGCAGACGCTCGCAGAGCTGCGGAAGTTCCTCGAGATCCTGGAGGACGCCGGCTACATTCGCAAGCGCGGCAACACCTGGGAGCTGACGCCGAAG
>JBGQHA010000161.1:0-6496 GCA_041497735.1 Dehalococcoidia bacterium
AAGACGGCGCCGGCGTCCTGGTAGTAGGTGCCGTCGCTGAGGATCTGCAGGTCGAGGTTGCCCAATCGATGGGTGCCGGGCGGGGCCACAGGGCGGTCCTCCAGAACTGGGAAGGGCTGTGGAGTCAAGATAGCTGCGACCTCGCGGCGGGTCAAACGCCGATGGCCAGAATCTGGCGGCGGCGAAATATTCCAGATTTACATAAGATTGAAAGACCTGCCAGGCGAAGGCGTTTGGCTATCATTGGGAGGTGGGATTGGCGAGGGGAAGCGCCCGCTTCGTTGGATGTCGAACGGCCGCCTTGGGCGGCCTTCTGCTAGCCTTAGGCCTTGTCGCCTGTGGCGGGCAGGGGAGCGCTCGCGTGGCTACTACCGTTACGCGGTCTGCGCCCAGCGTCGAGCCGAGCAGCCTGCTGGCGCTGCAGCGTTACCACTACCTCGCTTCGCTCACGCTGAACAGCGCCGGATCGGACGGGAAGCCGGCCCAGATCGTCGTCTCCACTGAGGGCGACTTCCAGTCGCCCGACCGGCACGCCTTCACCTACCGGACGCAGATCCAGGGCGGCGACATTCGCCAGAGCGCTGTCGTCATCGGCGACAAGATCTGGCTCCGGCAGGGCGACCAGGCCTGGCAGCCCGCAGCCGCCACCGATAGTCAGGCGCAGGCGCTCTTCGCGACGGCGTTCTCGCCCATCCGGCCGAACTTCCTCGGCGGCGACCAGTGGGCGAGCGTTCGGGTCGCCGTCCAGCGACTGCCCGGCACTCCCGAGTTCGTGAACGACATTCGCTCGTTGCACTACCAGGTCGGGCCCGAGGGCGAGCAGTACTTCCGCTCGTTCCTGGCCGACCAGCAGCTCTTCCAGAAAGTGCAGGACCTCCACTGGGACCTCTGGCTGGCCGAGAACGGCGAGTGGCCGGTGCGCCTCGTCGCGTCCGGCACGGTGACCGCAGACCTGCAGATCCTGCACGAACTGGGGCTCACGGCTCCCATGAAGTGGGAGCTGCGCATCGATATCTCCCGCCCGAACGACCCCAAGCTCTCCGTAAGCGCGCCTGCGCCGTAGTCGTTTCGCTCAGGGCGACCAGACGGCCGGCCCTACACTTTGGTACTCTCACAGCGCTGTGTCGTACCGAGCGCTGATCCTTGAGATGCAAGGGCCGATCGCGTCGCTGCGCCTCGTGCGCGCGAAGGCAGGCAACCCGATCGACCGTCTCTTCCTCGAAGAGCTGGACGAAGCGTGCGCTGTGATCAACGACGATCAGGACGCGCGCGTCGTGCTGCTCTCGGCGGAAGGTGATGTCTTCTCGAACGGTTGGGACGCGTCCGAGCTGAGTCCGGAGGCGTTCGACGCGGCGGAGTGGCGCCGGCGCTGGGAGCAGTCGCCCCCGTTTGCATCGCTGGAGTCGATCGGCCAGCCGGTGATCTGCGCGCTCGGCGGCGACGCGATCAGCGCCGGACTGGAGCTGGCGCTCGCCTGCGACGTGCGCATCGCGGCGGAGGGCGCGCGCTTCGCGCTGCCGGAGACGGGTCACGGCCTCCTGCCGATGGCCGGCGGAACGCAGCGGCTCGCGCGGCTTGTCGGGCGCGGTGAGGCGCTGCGGCTGGTGCTCCTGGGCGAAACGATCGATGCGCGGGAGGCGCTGCGCATCGGGCTGGTGAGCGCCGTCGTGCCGCGCGACCGGCTGCTCGCGGAGGCCGAGGCGCTCGCGCAGCGGATGGCCTCGCGCGGGCCGCTCGCCCTGCGCTACGCGAAGGAGGCGGTCCGGCGCGGCCTGGAGCAGCCGCTCGACCAGGCGCTGCGGTTCGAGACGGACCTGACGGTGATCCTGCAGACGACGGAAGACCGCGCGGAGGGCGTGCGCGCCTTCATGGAGAAGCGCGAGCCGAAGTTCAAAGGCAAGTAATGCAGGGAAATGTAGGGACAGACCTTCAGGTCTGTCCGACCCCGAGACAGGCGCAGCACAATGGGCCGGACAGAGCTAAGGCTCTGTCCCTACGGAGTTGATCAGCGATATGTACTCCTTCACCAGCACCGTCGAAATCGCCGCGCCGCCGGCGCGCGTGTGGCGCGCGCTCTGCGATCCGAGTGAGGTTGTGCAGTGGGACAGCGGCGTTGTCCAAGCGCTCGACGCGCCGGCGGACTATCCGCAGCCGGGGCAGCACGTGCGCTGGCGCTACGCGAACGGGCCCTTTCGCACACTGCACGACCGGCCGCGGGAAGTCGTGCCGGAGCGCACGCTGCGCTCGATCATCACGCTCGGCCCGCTCTGGTTCGATGAGATGTACACGCTGGAGGCGATCGATGCGGGCTGCCGGCTTTCGGCGGCGATGCGCGTGCGCGCGCCGCTCCCGCCGATCGGCTGGCTCATCGAGCGGCTGTACGCCGGGCCGCAGGCGCGCGCGACGGTAGCCGCCTCGCTCGCGGCGATCAAGCGCCACTGCGAGACAAGCTCTTGAGAATGCGTCTCGAAAGCAACGAACACCTCGTAGGGACAGAGCTTCAGCTCTGTTCGGCCCGCCCGCACAGGCTCCGGGCCGGAGACCGCGTATGAGCGTTCGCGATCCCAAAGCCGCTGCGCAGGAGCGCTTCGCCGACGCCGACTGGAACGCGCGCGGCATGAGCCTCGTCGAGCGCTGCGCAAGCGACCCGCCGATCGTCGTGCGCGGCCTCGTCGACGCCGTACACGAGCGGGCCGGGGCGGGCGGTCGCGTCGTCGAGCTCGGCTTTGGCCCCGGCTGGCTGCTGGAGGCCCTCCGCGACGCGCTGCCGGAAGCCTCGCTCTTCGGGCTCGACCTGTCGCCGGGCTTTGCGCGGCGCGCCCACGATCTGTACGGTCCGCCTAAGGCGAACGTCCGCGTGCTGCTCGGCGACATGGAGCGCCTCCCGTTCCGCGCCGGCGCGTTCGACGTCGTCGTCACCTGCTGGACGCTCTACTTCATGCGCGACATCGATGCCGCGCTCGCCGAGATCAAGCGCTGCATTGCTCCCGGCGGCCGGCTCATCGCCGCGACGAACGCGGCAGACCACGAGGCCGAGTGCGGTGAGCTCGTCTCGGAAGCGATCCGTCTCGCCCTGGGCCGGGAAGAGCCCGACCACGACGTCGCCCTGCGCTTCGATTTCGAGACCGGCGCCGCCTATGTGCGCCGCCACTTCCCCAAGGTCGAGCTGCGCGAGTGGCGCGGCGAGATGGTGCTATCCGACCCGAACGACATCGAGGCGCTCTGGCCGAAGTGGGAGCCTGCCCTGCTGCCCAAACACGAGCAGCAGGCCGTCCGCACCGAGTTCCTGCGCCTCGCCCGCGCGCGGCTCGAGCGCGACGGAGCGCTGCGCATCCGGCGCCGCAGCGGCGCCTTCGTGTGCGACCTGGATGTGTAGCCGGAGCGGCGATGTGCGATAGACATCGTAGGGACAGAGCTTCAGCTCTGTCCGGCCTCCACGGAAGCGCTTCGATTGGGGCGGACAGGCCTGAAGGCCTGTCCCTACAAGGTTGTACTACGGCAGCAAGGTGATGAGTGGCTTCGAAATGATTGTTTACGACAAGGACGATCGCGGCGTCGCCCGGCTCACGCTCAACCGCCCCGATGCGCTCAACGCCGTCAACCTGCGCATGCGCGACGAGCTGTGGTCGGCGCTCCATGCCTTCCGCGACGACCCCGATGCGCGCGTGCTCATCGTGCGCGGGGAGGGGCGGGCGTTCTGCGCCGGCGCCGACATCTCGGAGTTCGGCACGGCGCCATCGATCGTGGAGGCGCGTCGCGCGCGGCGCGAGCGCGACCTGTGGGGCATGCTGCTCCACCTACCGAAGCCGGTGATCGTGGCGGTGCATGGCTACGCGCTCGGCGCGGGCTGCGAGCTGAGCCTGCTCTGCGATCTGCGCGTCGCCGCGGACGATGCGCTCTTCGGGCTGCCGGAGGTTGCACTCGGGTACATCCCATCGGCGGGCGGCACGCAGACGCTGCCGCGCATGATCGCGCCCGGCGTGGCGCTGCACATGATCCTGAGCGGCGACCCGATCGACGCGCAGGAAGCGTATCGACGCAAGCTGGTGCACCGCGTCGTCCCGCGCGACCAGCTCGATGCCGCGGCGGACGAGTGGGCGCGCGCGCTCGCGTCGCGGCCGGCGCGTGCGCTCTCCTACGCGAAGGAAGCTATCGTGCGCGGGCTGGACCTCTCGCTGCGCGACGGCCTGGCGCTGGAGTCGCGGCTGGCAGGGCTGCTGCTGGCGGAGCGATCTTGAGGACTTGGCAGTGACTTGGTTCGGCATTACTGAGAACATCGTTGCAGACATCATCTTCGTATTTGCGATCACACCCCTCTTTGCAACGCTCGTGCTAATAATGACTAGATGGCGACCGCATGCTCAGCTCATCCGATTTCTTGGCTGCACGAGCCAGTCACTGACAATTGCCGTGTTCTTCTCTAACTTGAAAATACAGAGGGGCGGGGCATGGGACTTCCGCGACCTTCCTCGGACGTACAGCGGTTCAGCCGTACCAGAATCCGAGTTTGCTCTCATGCAGACGATAACGGAAGCGCTTGAGGCACCCGTGAGCGATTGGCTGAGTCGACTGATCTCAGGACTGGCAAAGAGGGTACCTGGCCGAAAAGTCAGAAATTGGCTTGGACCGCGGCGGGTTGAAGTACTCTACGAGCTTAGCCCGCTTGCGAGTCCGCCGCGCGTTCCAAAAGCTGTTACGATCTGTCTGGGAAGCGCCGGCTACAATTCAGTCACGGACCTTTACATGAGCACGATGCAGCCGCTCATGTGGTTCTCCTTGGATATTCCTAAACAGCTGTACCAGTCTGGAGGAACTCCGATAGACCATGACGGTGACCTCGCCTTGCTTCATCGGTTTCGAGTTGAGGAGGGCCACGTCGTCTACATCGCAGCAGGCGTTGGGATAAACGGGACCCGAGGAGCGCTGCGGTTTCTCTTCTCGAACTGGCGGGAGCTTGACCGCAAGTACTCCCACCGAGAGTTTGCTATTGCTTTGGCCTTCCCGTCGGTCTACGACGACCCGTTTGGCTTCCGCCGTCCCACTCAACTGGCCGAACTGTCACGCTAGGCCCACCCCAGATTGCTCCGCCCCGCTAGATACGTTAGATTAGCGTTCGATTCCCATTCACTCCCTCACCCGCGACCCTTCGACAGGCTCAGGGTCAATCCTCTCCCTCGGAGAGGGAGAGGGGACGGGGGTGAGGGAGCCAAATCGAATGAACACTGCTGAGTTCCTCACCATCAGCGCTGCGGTCGTGCCGGACCGCGAGGCGCTCGTCTGCGGCGAGTCGCGCGTCGACTACGCCGGCATGCAGTCGCGCGTGAACCGCCTGGCGAACGCGCTGCAGGCGATGGGCATCGGGCGCGGATCGGCGGTCGCCGTGCTGGCCGTGAACTGCCCGCAGTACGTCGAGACCTACTACGCCTGCGCGAAGGCGGGCGCGGTCTTCGTGCCGCTCAACTATCGCGCCAAGCGCGAGGAGCTCGAGTACATGGTGAACGCCTCGGAGACGCAGGCGCTCTTCGTGGGCGACCGCTATCGCGACCTCGTCGCGGGCCTGAAGCCGCAGCTCGGCAGGGTGCGCGAGTACGTCTGCACGGACTCCAAAGCCGACGGCATGCGGAGCTATGAAGAGCTGCTCGCGAACAGCTCCGAGGACGAGCTGTTCGTCGAGATCGACGAGAACGACGCGTCGATCCTGATGTACACGAGCGGCACGACCTCGCAGCCGAAGGGTGTGGTGCTCACGTTCCTCACGCTCTCCGTCTACGTGACGAACACGATGGCGCCTGCCGATCCGGCAGCGGAGCAAGACGTCACGCTCGTATCGGTGCCGTTCTATCACGTCGCGGGCGCGACGGCGATGATGTCGAGCATCTGGGGCGGCCGCACGCTCGCGATCCTGCCGCAGTTCGATCCGGAGGGGTGGCTCGAGACCGTCCAGCGCGAGCACGTCACGCACGCGTTCGTCGTGCCGACGATGCTCAAGCGCATCATGGAGCACCCCAGCTTCGCGAAGTACGACATCGGTTCGCTCAAGCTCATCACCTACGGCGCGGCGCCGATGCCGTACGAGGTCGTGCGCCACGCTGTCGACGTCTTCCGCTGCGGGCTGATGAACGCCTACGGCCAGACCGAGAGCACGTCGACGCTGACGTACCTCGGGCCGGAGGACCACCAGATTCCGAAGGAAGAGGGCTCGGAGCGCGAGGCGAAGCTGCGGCGGTTGCGCTCCGTCGGGCGCTCGATGGACGATGTCGCGGTCGCGATCATGGGCGAACAGAACGAAGTGCTGCCGCCGGGCGAGGAGGGCGAGATCTGCGTCGCGGGCGCGCGCGTCATGCGCGAGTACCACAAGCAGGCCGACGCGACTGCAGCGGCGATTATCGACGGCTGGCTGCACACCGGCGACGTCGGCTATCTGGACGACGACGGCTATCTCTTCATCACCGGCCGCAAGAAGGACCTCATCATCCGCGGCGGCGAGAACATCTCG
>JBGQHA010000162.1:0-6373 GCA_041497735.1 Dehalococcoidia bacterium
CAGAGAAGCCGCCTGGCATCGGGAGGCGCAACGCGAGCTTGCCAAGGTCGTTGGCCTGTTGCAGGAGCATTGCGAGGCGGCGGAGAAGGAAGGCGGGATCATCGCCGAAGTCGTCCGCAGCCGTGGCCGGTCCGGCGAGGTAACGGAGACGCTGCGCGAACACGACCGCCTGCTCCGTGAAGCGGTCACCCTCCTCGCGGCGCTGGATGAGCACGCCGGCGGAAGCGCGCTCTCGCATCATGAGGTGCGACGGCGCGCGTGGGAGCTAACTGCCGGGATGCGCAGGCATCAGGCACGCGAAGCCGACCTGCTCATCGAGCTGCTGGAACGCGACGAAGGCGTCATCGACTGATAGCATCGGCGGCCCGTGTAGCTGAGGCAACTCGGCAACCCCACGTCCGACCAGCCATCTCCTACTTCGCAGCCACCACCGAACGTTGAATCCGAGGCGCGGGCTGGGTATCCTTAGCCGGCGTTCCGCCAGAGCTGGAACTCGACACCCAAGGAGAGCTCATGCAGGACTTCGGCTACGTCGCGCCCACGTCGCTGGACGACGCCGTCGCCGTACTCGCCAAACATGGCGAGTCGGCGCGCGTGCTCGCCGGCGGCACCGACATCATCATCCAGACCCGTGAAGGCCGCCGCAGCGTCGAGATGCTGGTCGACGTGAAGTCGATCCGCGAGACGACCGAGCTTACGCTGGCATCCGACGGCTCGCTCCGCGTCGGAGCGGCTGTGCCCTGCGCGCGCATCTACAGCGACGCGGATATCGCGCGACGTTTCCCGGCGCTCATCGACTCGTCCGCGCTCATCGGCGGGATCCAGATCCAGTCGCGGGCGAGCCTGGGCGGCAATCTCTGCAACAGCTCGCCCGCCGCGGACACCATCCCGACGCTGATCGCACTCGGCGCGGTGTGCGAGATCGCCGGGCCCAGCGGCCGGCGAACCATCCCCGTCGAAGAGTTCTGCACAGCGCCGGGACAGAACGTGCTGAAGCCGGGCGAGCTGCTCGTCGCGCTGAACATCCCCGCACCTGCGCCGCACAGCGGCGCGGCGTTCGAGCGCTTCATCCCCCGCAACGAGATGGACATCGCCGTCTGCAACGCGGCGGCGAGCGTCACGCTCTCCGACGACGGCGGGACGATCAAGTTGGCGCGCATCGCCGTCGGCGCCGTTGCGCCCACGCCGCTCTTCGTCAAGGCGGCCGGCGACGCGCTCGCCGGAAAGCCTGCCTCCGATTCGAGTATCGACGCGGCGGCGCAGGCGGCCACGGACGCTGCGCGGCCGATCACGGACATGCGCGGCTCCGCGGGCCAGCGCAAGCACCTGGCCGGCGTCCTCACACGACGCGTCATCAACACCGCCATCGCGCGAGCGAAGGGAGCCTAACGACATGCCCGGACGAACGCACGTAGCCGCGCGCATCAACGGTGAGCAGACGGACTTCCTCTGCGAGCCGTGGCAGAGCCTGCTGGAAGTGCTCCGCGACGAGCTCGACCTCACGGGAGCGAAGGAAGGCTGCAACAACGGCAACTGCGGCGGCTGCAACGTGATCCTGAACGGCGCGCTGGTCAACTCTTGTTGCGTGCTCGGCGTCGAAGTGGACGGCGCGGAGATCCTGACGATCGAAGGCGTCGCGCAGGGCGATCACCTGCACCCGCTCCAGCGCAGCTTCCTCGAGAACGCGGCGCTGCAGTGCGGCATCTGCACCCCGGGCTTCATCGTCGCCGCGAAGGCGCTGCTCGATAGCGAGCCGGAAGCCGACGAGGCGCGCATCCGCCACTGGCTCGCGGGAAACCTCTGCCGGTGCACCGGCTACGACAAGATCGTCCGCGCTGTGCTCGACGCAGCAGATGAGATGCGCCGCGCGCCCGCGGCAGCGACCTAAGACAGGAGGCTCGCGATGGTAACGACCGATAAGCCGCACTACAACGTGATCGGCACGCGACCGGTACGGCCGGACGGCATCGACAAGGTGACAGGCCGGGCGCTCTACGGCGCCGACATCAGCCTGCCGGGAACGCTGCACGCGCACGTTAAGCGCAGCCCGCACGCCCACGCGATCATCAAGAAGATCGACACGTCGAAGGCCGAGGCGCTGCCCGGCGTGAAGGCTGTCGTCACGGGCGCGGACCTGCCGACGGCCGAGGACGGATCGCGCGCAGACAACTCCACCAACGTTCTCGCCGGCAAGAAGGCGCTCTACCGCGGCCACGCTATCGCGGCGGTCGCCGCAACGAGCGAGCACATCGCGCGCCAGGCCGCCGACCTGATCGAGGTCGAGTACGAGGTCCTCCCGCCCGTGCTGGACGTGCGCGACGCAATGCGCGACGACGCCCCGATCATCCACGAGGCGCTGCGGACGACATCGCCGAAGGGGCCAGGCGAGAAGCCGACCAACGTCGCGGCGCACATCCAGTTCAACTTCGGTGACGCCGAGACGGCGTTCGCGAGCTGCGACGCGGTCGCGGAAGGCCAGTTCTCGACGAAGATGGTGCACCAGGGCTACATCGAGCCGCACGCCTCCGCCGCGATGTGGAACCCGGACGGCCAGCTCACGATCTGGACGAGCACGCAGGGCTCGTTCCCGGTGCGCAAGGACAGCTCGGACGTGCTCGGCCACCCGATATCGAAGGTGAAGGTGATCCCGACCGAGATCGGCGGCGGCTTCGGCGGCAAGATCCCGCTCTACCTCGAGCCCGTCGCTGCGCTGCTCAGCAGGAAGACAGGCCGGCCGGTGAAGCTCCGCATGGACCGCTCCGATGTCTTCGAGGGAACGGGGCCGACCGGCGGCACGTCGATCAAGGCGAAGCTCGGCGCCACGAAGGACGGCAAGCTCATCGCCGGGTACGCGGACATGGCGTATGAGGGCGGCGCGTTCCCGGGCTCCTCCGTCATGTTGGGCGCATTGGCGATGTTTGCTCCATACGACATCGCGAATGTGAAGATCGACGGCTACGACGTCGTCGTCAACAAGCCGAAGAACCAGGACTATCGCGCGCCGGGCGCGCCCGCGGCGTCGTTCGCGATCGAACAGCTGGTGGATGAGCTGGCCGAGAAGCTGGGCATCGATCCGCTGAAGATGAGACGGATGAACTCATCGCACGAAGGAACGCGCGGGCCGGGCGGGATGCCGTTCCGGCGCATCGGCAACGAGGAATGCGTCGAAGCGGCGCTGAGCTCCGCGCATTACAATGCGCCGCTGGAGGGCGCGAACCGCGGCCGCGGCGTGGCCTCCGGCTTCTGGTTCAACGTCGGGCTGCGTTCCAGCGTGAACGTCAGCATACAGCCCGACGGCACCGTGAATCTCATCGAAGGGAACACGGACATCGGCGGCACGAGGGCTTCGCTCGCGATGCAGCTCGCCGAGACACTGGGCATCGCCTACGAAGACGTGAAGCCGATGGTCGTCGACACTGACTCGGTCGGCTACAACGACGTGACGGCGGGCAGCCGGACGACATACAGCACCGGCATGGCGACGCACCAGGCCGGCCTCAACCTCGTTGCCGAGATGAAGAAGCTGCTCGCGCCGAAGTGGCAAGTCACAGCGGAGGAGATCGAGTTCCAGTACGGCACGTTCCGAGCGGGCGAGCAGTCCGGGTCATTCAAGGACGTGGCGAACCAGATCGTCGGGCCGAACGGCGCCGGCCTCACCGCGAGCGGCTCCGTCAACGCGGGAATCATCGTCGGCGGCGCGTTCGGGCTGCACATCGTGGACGTCGAGGTCGATCCGGACACCGGCAAGACAACCATCCTGCGCTACACGGCGATACAGGACGCGGGCACAGCGATCCATCCGTCATATGTAGAGGGGCAAATGCAGGGCGGGGCGGTGCAGGGCATCGGCTGGGCGCTGAACGAAGAGTACTACTTCGATGAGACAGGCCGCATGGCCAACTCCAGCTTCCTCGACTATCGCATGCCGACGACGCTCGACGTGCCGATGATCGACACGATCATCGTCGAGGTGCCGAACCCGACGCATCCCTTTGGCGTCCGTGGTGTCGGCGAGGTGCCGATCGTGCCGCCGCTGGCCGCCATCGCGAACGCGATCTACCGCGCGACCGGCGTGCGCCAGAGGCAGCTCCCCATGTCGCCGCGGCGCATCCTCGAGACGACGCGGGGCATAGAGTAGCCCGCCGCCATGGCGGTCGTCCGGATCCCTGCGCTGTTTCAGCCGCTGGCCGGCGGCGCGACAATGGTGCGCGCGTCCGGCGCGACGCTGCTTGACGTCATCGACGACCTCGAACGCCAGCACCCGGGCTTTCGCGACCGGCTGATCGAGAACGGCGCGATCCGCTCGGAAGTCATCATCGCGATCGGGAGCGACGAGGCGGCGGGCCTCGCTGCGCCGGTCGGCGAAGAAGACGAGGTGCACCTCCTCCCCGCGATAGCCGGCGGGCGCTAGCATGGGAGCGGGCATCGCCCTCAGGCAGATGCTTTCGACGAAGGGATGGCAGCCATGATCTCAAGGACCGTCGACGTAGAAGCCAAGGAGTTCGAACGGCAAACCGGCTGGGAGATCAAACCCGAGGGGGCGTGCAAGGACGGCCGATGCGTGCCCCTGCCCGCGCCGCTGTCCAGCGTCGTGGATCTTCGCATCATCGCAGAGCGCTTGCACATGCCTCTGGTCCACGACGAAGCAGCCGGCCTCTGGTGTCTCGGCCCGGAGGCGGGCGGGAAGGCGCTCACCAGCGCTCGCGCGCCCGATCTCGAGCTGCCCGACTGGCACGGCGACACGTTTCGGCTTAGCTCGCTGCTCGGCCAGAAGGTGCTGCTGGTTGCCTGGGCCTCATGGTGAGGCTGCCGGCTCGACCTGCCCGTGTGGCAGGCACTGCGCACTGAGCTGCACGAGCAGGGGCTCGAACTCGTAACCGTCGCGCTGGACGCCAACGTCGAGACAGCGCGGCGCATCATCGAAAACGTCGCGCCTACACACCCAGCGGTCATCGATCAAGAGCACACGGTCGATGCGCTCTTCGGCATCGTGAACGTGCCGACGGGAGTCTGGATCGACGAGCGCGGGATGATCGTGCGTCCGCCGGAGCCGGCGTTCCCCGGCCGCTCCGCGTACCGGGACGTCGCGATCTCCGACAAGCTGCCGCAGCGTCTGCAGGACATGCTGGCGGAGGCCAGCAAGATCCGTGCCGAGCCCGAGAAGTACGTCGGCGCGCTGCGGGACTGGGTGAAGCAAGGAGCGAAGAGCCCCTACGCGCTCTCCCCCAGCGAGGTCATCGAGCGCAGCCGGCCCCGCCCGTGGGAGGAAGCGCTGGCTGCTGCGCACTTCGAGCTAGGCGCGCACCTTCACGCCCGTGGACACGCGGAGGGCGCAGTCCAACACTGGCGCGAGGCGCACCGTCTGCAGCCGGACAACTGGACATACAAGCGCCAGGCCTGGAGCCTAGCCGACCCGCTGCAGGGGCCATCGGACCTCTACGAGGGCGACTGGCTGAGCGAAGTGCGAAAGACGGGCCCGGAGAACTACTACCCGCCCCTGCGCATGTAGGCGATCGACGATCCGGCGCACCCGGGAGCCGCCCGGCGCGGCCTGCGATCCCCAACGTGCTGCTTCCTGCCTGCAGCCAGGAGATAGCCGGACTCGAATCGAGAACTTCGACAGGGCAAGTAGGGCCGTTCGGCACAGCCGGCACGATGAGATAAGGCGTATGCTGGCGAAGGCGGTTGACTGATGGGACGGCAGCCGGACTTCGAGATTCTGGAGCACACCGCTGACGCGGGCATCATCGCGTATGGCTCAACGCTGGAGGACGTGTTTTCACACGCGGCTCAGGGCATGTACTCATTGATGGTCGATCTCCGCGACGTGCGCGAGGTCGAGTCGCGCGACATCCACGTCGAAGCAGATGACGTGTCCAACTTGCTCAGCAGATGGCTCGTAGAGCTCTTGGTCCTAACAGAGACCGACAACCTGATCTTTCGCCGGTTTGATCTCGAGATACATGGGAAGACGTTACGCGCTCGGGCGTACGGTGAACGTGTCGACGCGTCGCGGCACAGGCTCGGTGGCGCTGTGAAGGGCGTTACGAGACACCTGCTTGAGGTCGCCCAGCTTGCCGGCGGCTACCGCGCACAAGTTCTCTTCGATATGTGACATGACCGCTTCCCCAAACTGGCGCTCGATGCTTCAGCGGATCGACGACTACCGCTGGGAACTTCCGCTCGATTTCAAGGAAGGGATGCGCGTTCCCGCCCGCATCTACGCAAACGAGGCGCTGCTCGACATCGCCGGAGAAGAGCATGCGATCGAGCAAGCGGCGAACGTCGCGATGCTTCCCGGCATCGTCTGGCGATCGCTCGCCATGCCGGACATTCACTGGGGATACGGCTTCCCAATCGGAGGCGTCGCCGC
>JBGQHA010000163.1:0-6363 GCA_041497735.1 Dehalococcoidia bacterium
CGTCCGTCCGACGCGCGCGAGACTGTCGAGGTTGTGGACGGGCAGAAACTCGTCGACGAAGGAGAGAGCCACCGACATCCCCTGCGCGACAGGCTGGTAATCGGACGCGCCGAGCAGCGGGTTGAGCCAGAGGATGCGGTATGCGCGGCGCTTGAGCGACTGCATCTCGCGCGAGAGCTGCGCGATGTCGCCCCGGTCCCAACCGTCGCTGATGATGACGATGACGGTGCGCGGCCCGACGCGCTGCTTGGCGTAGCCGCGCTGGAACTCGCCCAGCGACGCCCCGATGCGCGTGCCGCCGGACCAGCCCTCGACGCGGCGGGCGACCTGCCCGAGCGCGTCTTCGAACGAGCGCGCGCGCAGCATCGGCGTGACATCGAAGAGCCGCGTGCTGAAGACGAACGTGCTGACGCCGCGAAGCTCGCTCTGGAGGCCGTAGAGGAACTGCGTTAGGAAACGCGCGTACACGTCCATCGATCCGCTCACGTCGCAGAGGAGCACGAGGTTCAGCCGGCGCACCCTGCGCTTGCGGTACAAGAGCCGGTCGATCTCGCCGCCGCGACGCGCGGCCATGCGCAGGCTTCGCCGCAGGTCGAGCTCGCGGCCGCTGCGCGATGAGCGACGCCTTCGCGTTGGCGCGGTTGCCAGCTTGTGCGCGAGACGGCGCAGATAACGGCGCGCCTCGCGCACCTCATCGTCACGGAAGGTGGCGAAATCCTTCTGCAGGAGCGCGTCGTCGGCGCTGTAGGTGCGCGGCGGCGTTTCTCCTTCGGGATGCCCGGCCGCGCTTTCGCCGCGCGTGTACGCATGCTCGACAACCTGCTCCGCGCCCAGTCGCGCCTGCCCGCCGGTGATCGATGGCGGCTCGAGCTCGCGATCGATCGACTCTTCGTGGCCGGGCACGCGCCAGAAGCGATCGAAGAGCGCATCGAATACTTGGCGGTCTTCGATGCGGGTGATCAGGCTGGCCGCGAGCGCCTGACGGACGTCGTCGCGCCTTGCGATGTCGATCGCAGCGAGGCTCTGCGCGGCGCTTAGGAGCTGCGTGGTCGTGAGATCGATCTCGCCTGCCTTGAGCAGCGCGGCGAACTGCACGAGGTTCGCGCCGATCGCGCCGCGGCGCGTATCGAGCTGCGCGAGCACGCGCTCGAGGACGGCGCCGTCGTTCGCGTTCACAACCGTTTCGTGAACACGAGCGAGTCTTGCTCCATACCGTTCGCGAGGTAGAAGCGGTGCGCGTCCTTGCGCCCGACGCCGGAATGGAGCTGCACGAAATCGCAGCCGTGCGCGCGGCCCCAAGCGATCGCGGCATCGAGCAGGAGCTTGCCGGTGCCCTTGCCGCGCTGGTCCGGCGGCACGACGAGGTCCTCCACCCAGCAGCGCAGGCCGTAGCGGATCGAGAGCGTATCAACGTACACGGTCGCCGCGCCGACGGGCGTGTGGCCATCGAATGCAAGGAGCACGTCGGAGTCCTCGTCGCCGACCGCGCGACGAAAGCCCTCCTGCGCGCGCTCGCGGGTGTAATCGCCGGGCTTGCGCCCCGGCGCGACGAACAGCTCTTCGATCAGCGCGAGCGCCTCGGCCTCGTCATCGAACCGCGCAGGACGGATATTTGTCATGGACCCGACTCTCAGCCCTTTACGGCGTTGCCCGCGAGCATGGCGAGGCGCTGTTCCTACAGAAGTTGCGGCTTCTCTACCTTTTCTCTCTCCGCCTGCGCCTGCGAGAACGGTGAAATCTTAGGGGGAACCTTCGGCATCTTGCCCTTAAACAGATCGGCAACTGCCAAGATTTGTACCCGTTGATACTTCTTGCCATCAGACTCATAGAATCCTGCAGCCACTGCCTGCGTCTTCATACCAGCTGTTGGCGGGTTCAGCAGAAGTAGGATTCCTATCGGACTATCGGCTCCAAGGGTTCCTCGAAGTTCACGGATCATCTCCGGCGTGACTACCTTCGTCCCCTTAACCGAGACGATCGCGCGCTTTACCTTCCCTCCAAACTCAATGAAGGGCATTACGCCATCCAGCGCTGGGCCTCTCCCGCCGGTAGGTTGTGCGTCAATTTGATCAAGCGCCCAGAGTTCAAACTGGGAAGGTCGGGTGGCAGCTAAATGGCGAGCAGCGCCGACATCTTTAGGCTGCCCTTCTTCCTTAATAACCACTCCAGGAAAGGCATCCAACAGCCGTCTGCGAATGAGCCCTATGGCCAGGTAAGTAATGTCGATACCAATCCACTCGCGCCCCAGCTTCTGTGCCGCGTGTACGGCAGTACCACAACCACAAAAGGGATCCAAGACTACGTCGCCCGGTTTGGATGAAGCTGAAACTATTCGCTCCAACAGCCCGAGCGGCTTCTGTGTTGGGTATCCAAGGCGCTCTTTATCGCGTGTCGACAGCCATCTCACATCCTCATCAAGGCCGTCGTGACTACCGAAGACTGTTCCGTTTGTATAAGGCTGGAAAGCCCAGATGTCGGACAGACGCTGGCCCTTAGAGGGGTCGACACGATGCTCGTACATTGGCCAGGCATCCCCGGGAACAATCTTTATGTGTCCCAGTTCGTATAAACGATCCAGCTTCTCGTGCTGGCTCATTTCCGACAGATCTTCTTCGACCTCCTCCAAGAGCTTGGCGGGGATAGCCCAGTGGCGACCCTTGGCTGTAGGATCAATACCATGCCACGGCTTGCCTGATTCGCCTCCCCGCACGCCGGAGCCCGTAATCACATTGCCGTAATACTTGGTGCGGTACCCTTCCTCATCTTTCACAAAGAATTCGTCGACATGGCCCCGCATGTAAGCTCTCGATGGGTTGTTCCACGTTCGTTCGTCACTCTTGGTATAGAACAAGATCGTGTCATGAATTGGCCCGTACCGCTTGGACTTGTTGTGTGCACCTGTTCGCCGCCAAACAATCTCGTTTCGGAACAACGTTGGACCAAACACGCCGTCGATAAGAACTCTAAGGTAAGGGCCCGCGGTCGGATCGCAATGCAAATAGAGTGAACCTGTATTCTTCAGCTTCTTGTGCAACTCGACCAAACGAATAGCCATCATAGCGAGATAAGCCGTCACATCGTTACGCCCCAATCCTTCAACCATTGCGGCGATAATACGACCAGCGCGCTGATGAGGACCGGTCACCAACTCCTCGTATGATTGCTGGGCCGATGGTCCCCAGTGCCAGGTGTCCCCAAATGCCTCGATCTGGGCCTCGCTGCCAGCGCCGGTCGCCTCTTTGAAAAGAACGTTGTAAGAGCGATTCGAGTTAAACGGCGGGTCTAGATAGATCAGATCGACAGATTCGTCAGGAATGTACTTGCGCAGCACATCTAAATTGTCGCCGTAGTACAACGTGTTAGTTTCGAGCTTCGGCACCAATTGACCCTTTCGCTCGTTTCGAGCAGTCTAGCGCACGTCAACGGCTTTGGCTTCCTTCCATAAGACGAGAGCCTAGAGTTGTGGGGAATGCTCTTACGCCTTCGCCGAAGGCCTCACATCGCCCTGTTCACGTCCGACTGCTCCAGCAGCGCGACGAGGTTGCCGCGGCGGAACGCCTCGATGTCGTCGTTGTACTTGAAGATGCAGCCGAGTGTCTCCTCGACGGCCGATGCGTCGAGCTCGTCGCGGTGGAGCGCGATGAGCGCCGCGCCCCAGTCGATCGTCTCCGCGATGCCGGGCTTCTTGTAGAAGTCCTCCTGCCGGAGCTGCTGCATCAACGCGCAGATCTGGCCGGCCAGCTTCTCGTTGACGCCGGGGCATTTCGCGCGCAGGATCTCGTACTCGCGGTCGAACGCCGGGTAGTCGAGCCAGAGGTAGAGGCAGCGGCGCTTGAGCGCGTCGTGGATCTCGCGCGTGCGGTTCGACGTGATCACGACGAACGGCTGCTGCTGCGCGCGTATGGTGCCCAGCTCCGGGATGGTGATCTGGAAATCGGAGAGCACCTCGAGCAGGAACGCCTCGAACTCTTCGTCCGCGCGGTCGACCTCATCGATCAGCAGGACGGGCGGCCGATCGCCGTTCGCGCTGATCGCGTCGAGTAGCGGGCGGCGGATGAGGTACGCCTCGCTGAACAGCTCGCGCTCGATCGAATCGAGCGCACCGCCCGACGATTCGCCGAGCTTGATGCGCAGGAGCTGCTTGGGGTAGTTCCACTCGTAGAGCGCGTGCGAGGCGTCGAGCCCTTCGTAGCACTGCAGGCGGATCAGCCGCGTATCGAGCGTGGCGGCGAGCACCTTGGCGAGCTCCGTCTTGCCGACCCCGGCCTCGCCCTCGAGGAAGAGCGGCTTGCCGAGCTGCCCGGCGAGGAAGACGGTGGTGGCGATGGCACGGTCGGCGAAGTAGCGGCGCTGCGCAAGCGCCTCCTGCACGGCCTCGATGGAGTCGAACATGGCGAAGGAATGATAGCGTACCGCCTACAGTCATCCTGAGCCGAGCGGGCCCACGAGGCAGGCGCTCCGAGGGCGCGGACTAGCCAATGTGGCAGAACATGGTGCACGAGGTGTGTTGATCGCGCCGCCAGCGCTTGGTTCGTCTCAAAGGAAGGAAAGAGCAGGGCGGCAGCGGGGTGGAGGGCGAAGGATCTTTCGGCTCTTGGCCGATCAGCTCCTCTTGATCACCAGGGGCGACCACTCGCCGATGAGGCCCTGGCCGTGGAGCGAGGTGCAGCTAATGGCGCCAATCTCCTAGCTCGCCGAGGTTTCGTTGCGTTCTGTGTCACAGCGCTGCTAGGCTGTCCGCGCCAGTGAGGGTGTGCAGTGCGCTATAGACTCCCGGCCTCCGCGTTGCTGATCATCGCCGCTTCGGTGATCGAGGCGTTCGCGAGTGGCAGCTATCATGTGCGGGCCGACTCGCGAACGATTGTAACCGCCATTTCGGTGGGCGATGATCATGCCTGTGTGTTGACCGACGCCGGTGGCGTGAAGTGTTGGGGTGCGAACACGTTCGGTCAACTGGGCGATGAAAGGAATGATGATAGCGCGACTCCAGTCGATGTTTTAGGGCTAACGTCCGGAGTCATGGCTATCGCCGCAGGAGACACTCATTCCTGCGCGGTGACTTTCTCTGGCGGTGTGAAGTGTTGGGGAGCGAACAGGTGGGGTCAGCTTGGCGACGGGGTGCGCACTGATAGCAATGTGCCTATGGACGTAGCTGGACTAGCGACCGGAATCACCGCGATCACCGCAGGAGCCGGCGATGCGTGCGCGCTTACGGCGGTCGGTAGCGTGAAGTGCTGGGGTAACGATACTGATGGCCAACTCGGAGCGACGTCGCAACAGACGTGCCCTGCCCCGATCGCTCGCTTTGCTCCAGTGCCCTGCTCTGACCTGCCATTGGACGTATCAGGATTGAACAGCGGCGTCGCAGCGGTTTCCGCGTCTGAGGGACACACTTGCGCACTACTATCTGTCGGCGGCGTGGAGTGTTGGGGAGAGGACACCTCTGGCCAGCTGGGGAACGGAATCAAGGCACCGTCTAGCAGCGCGCCTGTCGACGTGGTTGGGCTGAAGAGTGATGTGGTAGCAATTTCGTCCGGCTCTGCGCACTCATGCGCGGTAACGACAAATGGGGCTGTGAAATGCTGGGGATTGAATGATAGGAATCAACTAGGTGACGGCACAACGACAACTAGCTCAATTCCAGTGGACGTGCTGGGCCTCACTAATGTTGCGTCGGTCTCCTTGGCGAGATGGCACAGCTGTGCCTTAACGGAGATAGGCGGCGTCGACTGTTGGGGTGACAATGGCTTTGGTGAATTGGGAATCGGCGTGTATCCCGGACCGCAATCATGTGGCTATGCATATTGCAGTATGACCACCACGGAGGTACAGGGCCTGCATACCGGAGTAATTGCTCTGTCCACTGGCAGCTCGTTCACATGTGCTGTGACCTCGATGGGACACGTGAAGTGCTGGGGTGGAGAACGTGAACATCACCACGGCATTGTGGCCACCCAAATGTGCATTATCCCGTGCAATACGATTCCCGTGGACGTGGACTTCGATGCTGCTCTCGCTGGTACGGGCTCAGGCTCTGGGTTGGTGGCGGAGCAGACGAGGATGCTATTGTTGCCGTTGGTCTTCGGCTGCATGTCTCTTGTGGCTGCCGCGCTGATCGCTTTGCGCCGAACGGTTCACTAGAGCTAGCGCTCCGCTACGTCTTCGTGATCACCAGCGGCGACCACTCGCCGATGAGGCCCTGGCCGTGGAGCGAAGCGCTCTTGCCGTCGCGGATGTCCTTCTCGGTCATCAGGCCGAGCGCGCAGAGGAAGCCGTCCATCTTCACCGGCACGCCGGTCTCGCGGTTTACCAGCTCGTCGTTCACGTACCACGAGAGCGTGTCCTCGGCTTTCGCGTAGGTGA
>JBGQHA010000164.1:0-6360 GCA_041497735.1 Dehalococcoidia bacterium
AACACTGGGATAAAACTCACTACCTGCCTTCTCAGCTGCGTTGCTATCGACCGCTGGCAAATATCCTTGGGGCGGCAGAGTAACAAATATGCCCTGGGCAGCCAGCGTATTGATATCTATCCCATCCAGCGAGATCGAAGAGATCGAAGATGAATCACTACCGCTAGCCGACAATACAACTACGGGCACAGCTGCGGCAGCCGCCAGAAGAGCGGCGCCAACCGCTAGGTACCACCTTGCTCTCAGCTTGCTAATCATGAGCAATTGTCGTATACGTCCGCTGACTGTGCGTCAAGAATCAACAGATGGGCAAAGTAATTGGAGTTGTCGTAGTACCCGTTGAAGGCGACCCAGTTACCGGCCACCTTGAGAGCCGCGTTTGTGTAGTGCTCTTTGTCGGAGCTGGTCCCGGGCATTTGACTCGCTAGAGTATGTGTTTCGGAGGCGATTTTTGCATATGTTGGAACCCAACTGACGGACGGGGAAGACGGGAACGTCGTGGAACCAACATAGAAGTTAAACTTCGTGTAGGCCGGATCGTATTCTGTCTTTAGGTGCGGTGTATCGCCCACGGACGGATGGATATTGGGATCACTATAGTCCCATGCGACCCCGCTATTGTCGGTATATTCGGTCGTATAGTACCTCGAATAACCAGAATGCTCGCGCCACAAGATCTGCGAGTGCGACGGGCTTGTAGGCGCTCCATCCATCGACGTATGTGTTTCCGTCGTTGGAACGGTGGGGATTACACTCGGCAATGGCTGGTTCGGCTGCGAGGGGAGAAAGGGGACTTGCCAGGAGGGCGCGGTCGAGGCAGCTGCGACCGGCCATTGGCGCTGCGCGGTGTGGGCGCCGGAGAGCCGCTGCGTCGTGCTGCTGTGCGAACACGACGTGCTGCTGGTGGTCGAGCTGTGACCGCGCGCGACAACCGCCTCGACCGTCTCTCAATGTCCCTTAGGCGGCGCGCGCGCCTTCCTTCGTCACGACCATCGTCCGATTGCGGCCGTCCGCCTTCGCCGCGTAGAGCGCCTGGTCAGCCTCGTCGATCAGGCAGGCCGGTTCGCTCATCGTGTTCGCGTCCCATTCGACTACTCCCTGGCTCACGGTGATGGTGATCGTCTCGCCGCCGCCGGTGATGATCGGACGCTCCGCGAGGCGGAGTCGGAAGCGCTCAGCCAGCTTGGCGGCGTCCTCCAGCCCCGTGACAGGCAGCAAGAAGACGAACTCGTCACCGCCATACCGGGCTACAACGTCCGCCTGGCGGCACGTGTCGCGCGCCAAACGGGCGATGTGGCGGATCACCTCGTCGCCGTACTGGTGGCTGTGGGCGTCGTTGACCTGCTTGAGATGGTCGATGTCAACCATCGCCATGCTCAGCTGGTGGCCGTAGCGCGCCGAGCGCGAGCACTCCGCCTCCAACGCCTCCTGCAGGTAGCGCCGGTTCGGGATGCCGGTCAGAGGGTCCGTGCGCGCCAGGTGGTGCTGGATGCTCATGCTCTCCTGGAGCTGCTCGTTCAGGCGCTGCAACTCGCTGCGCGAATCGACGATCTCCTGGTACATCTCGATGCCCTTCAGCGCGCTCGCCACCTGCGCTGCCAGGCCCTCCAGCAGTTCGACATCGGCGGGCCGGAACTCCAGCGGCCGGTGGGAGGCCACCGAGAGGACGCCGAGCACCTCGTCCTTAGCGACGAGCGGCAGCACCCCGGTCGAACGTATCAGCGTCTGCGCGAAGTAGTTGCGCCCGCGCTCCGGGAGGCGCTCGTCGTTCTGGGCGTCGGCAAACAGCATCGGCTTGCGCGAGCGCAGCACTTCGTCTCGCACTTGATCGGGCCGCGACGCGCCCCGCTTCCAGCGTTCACGGAGTTGCTCCCAACCCTCCCGCGATGAGTTGAAACAGCGCAGCCGCACGGTGCCATCCGGGTTCACGAGATCGATCGAGACATAGTTGACACCTGTCACAGCCGCGATCGTCTTCGCGATGCTGGTGAGCACCGTGTCGAGATTTTCCGATTCCGAGAGCACGCGCGTGATGTTGGCCAGGGCGCTGAGCTGGTGGCGCTGGCGCACGGCGCGGCTCGCGCTAAGGCGGCGCTCCAGGATCAGCGCGAGCGCAGGCAGTACTGCGCGTAACGTCTTCGACCGGCGGCGGCCGAACCCCTCCTGCCAGGGCCCGCGTACCACCAGCATGTCTCCCGCCGGGCTGGACATCGGGATGAGCGCTGCGACGCACTCGCAAGACCGGGCGGCGCCCGCGCTTCGGAAGTTAATGACGTGGCTCCCCTGGATGTCGAACGCGCACGGCGCGCGCCGCGACGTGAGGTCGTGGTTCACGATCCCGAGAGCGACGTCGGTCAGCCCCAGGTCTGGAGTGCGCCCGAAGCGTCCGAAGGTGCCATCGTTCCCGTAGATCAGGAACGCGTCGTGCGCCTCCAGCCCCTCTTGGAGCAGGCGCAGCGCCGTTTCGACAGACTCGTCGGGCGGAAACGACGGGTCGACCAGGGCAGCGACGTCCGCGAGCCAGCGTACGGTTGACATGGCGCTCCTCTATGCTCTCTCAATTAGCTTCGGTCGAACGGGTGGAACCCTTAAGCAGAGCGGCGGAAATCCTCCTGCAAGATCGCTTCTTGCCCCGTTGCTGCCGGGCGAGGGCAACGAGCTGCTCGTCGGTAAGCTGTGATGCGCACTACTACTGCGTGTTCTGCCGGAAGAAGTACGAAGGGCTGGAGCGCCATGCGCCGCCGTGCGCGGCGTGCGGGCGGATGACGGTGTGGATCGTAGGCGGAGGAACGTCCGGTGTGTGGAGCAGCTGAGCTACGAAAAGTGGTTGATCAGGAACGCTGACCGCAGCGCCACGTTGCCCACGGCGAGCGTAATGATGAGCGCGAGCTTGAAGCGCGCGTAGCTCACAGCGGCGCAGTCTATCACAATCCGCAGGGTTCTGTTGAGAGTGGAGCCTGGGATGAGGATCGTCTAGGCAGCGAGACGTTGAGAGGACTGCGCGTCCTGATCGAGCGCGCTCTTTGCGAATGCGACGAGTTCGCCGAAGTTGTGTCCGTCCTGAGGAAATGCGGCGACACCCGTACGAGCCTGCTGCACGGAAGCTCGTAGCCGGTTTGCCAGCTTCGCAGCGCGAGCGCGGTCCGTCTCGGGCAACAGAATCGCGTACCGCTCGGCTCCAAGGTAAGCGGCGATGTCGGCCATGCGCACGCCAACGATCAGCCATTCGCCGATCCACCCTCGGACCGCGCGTCTGTCCGACCCCGGTTGAGGCTCTACGATAATCAGTGCGAGCGGGCGCTCGTAGCGTTCCGCGCGATAGCATTCTTCCTCGCAGCGTTGGGCGAGGTACCAGCCGGTGACGAGTCCCGCGTCGCGTGCGTAGAAGACGCGGTTTCGTCTCGCGTCGTCTTCGTCACCCGCAAGGACCAATGAGCGCCTCCGGAGGAAGGTTAGCTTCATGACGTTCCTCAGGGATTATCGGCCAAGGAGGCCAGGAGGCACGAATGGAGCCTACAACAGTCGATGGAAATGAGGGGCCTCGTGTACGCGTTTCCCCGAAGAACGCATAGTTCCATCCGAAAGCGAGCGCAAGAATCACGCACACTATGACATCATCGTGTGCGCACTATGAGCGACCCCCTTTGACTTCGGGCCAGTTTGTAGCCAATACTTGCGAGACTGCGGAGGACAGAACCTTGACCGGCCAGCTTCTGGAAGGTACTGCGACGATCCTGTTCAGGCATTTCGTTGGCTCGACTCCAGCCACAGGCTGGTACGAACGCTGCTGCAGCGGCGACGCTATGTGGCCCGCGGCGTCTCGGTCATCGGCTTCCCTTCCCTCGCTGGGACGAGGCTGGGAGTGAGGTCATGAGTGGGCAGCCGCTCAGCCCCCGCATTGCCGAACTGCGCGATCGCATGGCAGGCGGCGACGCCGGCGCGCTCGCTGCGTTCTGGGGACGTGCAGCCGCAACAGGCACGCCGTTCGTTGAGTCCATACCCGGCGACGAAACTCACCGGCTGGTAACGTTCGTCTTCCGCGCACCCGGGCCGCTGAACAACGTCGCCATCTTTCCAGGCATCGAGCGAGCGTACGTCGTGGCGCCGAACCAGATGACGTTGATTCCCGCTACCGACGTCTGGTATCGGACGTATCGCGCACGCGCGGACCTGCGCGCGACATACTACATCTCGCCCAACGATCCCCTGCGTTCCTCGGACGAGGAGACCGCCTACATCGCCGAACGCGCCAAGGCCTGGCTAACCGACCCGCTCAACCCGAAGCAATTTACGTTCGAGCCCGGCTGGCCGGCGCATTCGTTGATCGAGCTGTCCGACGCCCCGGCGCAAACGTACCTCGCGAAACGAGAAGGTGTGCCTGAGGCCACGATTGAGTGTGAGGATCTCAGACACGATCCGTTTGGCGAAGGCCGACGCATCTGGACGTATCTGCCGAGGGCCGCCCGTACGAGTGGCTCGCGATGCAGTACGAAGCGTCGCCGCGCTTGCCGCTGCGCGTTCATATGGATGTGGGCCTCCTCGAAGACCAGCCCAGGCCCGGCGCCTGCCCAACGATGCTAGATGCGAATCGCCGAATGCGAGACGTTCTCCGCGCGAAGGGTTATGCCCTTCAGTACGTAGAATACAACGGCGGCCACGATTGCGTCAGCTGGCGAGGTACGTTCGCTGACGGGCTCGCCTTCCTGCTCGGCACGCAGCCACCTCCATCGGCACCGCGAGGGCTTTCTCCGCGCTGAGCTGGTTCGCACGCACGGCAACGTGCACCGTGAAGTAGGCGCCGAGCGCTACGAAAGTGTAGACAGTGAACGCCGCACCCGAAAGCATCAGCGTCAGGCCCGCCACCAATAGTTCTGTGCGGTGCCAGGACAGCGCTGCACCTTGGACGCGGTTCGCTACGAGATACCCCAGGAGCACGCCGGCTGCGACAAGCAATTGGAGCGCGGCATACGAGCCCTCGTCACTCTCGTCGGCGCCACGGCGCACGCGGAGCGCCACCATGCCGTAGAGCTGTGGAATCGCTAGCACGCCGCCAAAGACAGGAAGGCCACTCGGTGCCAACTGCCCTCGGCGATGAGCGCGGCGATGAGCGCCAGCCCTACCCAGATGCTTGCGTAGCTAGTGATGAACAGGACGACCGATAGCGCCCGCCTAGTTTTCAAAGTGTTGACCGTCACGTAGCGCACCGCCGGCAGTGCTGCCGGCACCATCATCGCCACCGTCATGGAAATGCCGGTAGCGGTTATCAGCCCGGCTGCTGCCAAACGAGAAGGAGAAGCCCTGGCCGCAGGAAGCGCCACGATCCTACAGAACAGCAGTGCGTGGCTTCCACTCGTGCCGATCGAGTGCGCGGGAGTGAACGTATGCAGTATGGCGATCGCGAGCCACGAAACGGCCGCTAGCACCACGACTGCACTTCGGATTGTGCGGTACGTCATGTTCGGCCGACCAGTTCATGGCTGGCTGATCAGCTCTGACGCGAGACGCGAAACAGACTAATGCGGCCAATGAGCGCGGGCGGAATGTCTTGACTCTCGGCAAGAAGTAGCGATCTACCTTCGGTGGTTGTGAGTCCGAGAGGTTCAAAGTTGACCGCTAATCTTTCGTAATTCCACCGTTCATGACGTTGCAGATCTTGTACAAGCGCCGTGACGTCGAATGTATACGTCAGCCCGAGCGGTCCGTCACCGCGAGAACGAATATCACGATGGTGCTTGGCGCCGAAGAAGGAAAGGTTGCCAACGAAGTAGTCCTCAAGCCGTTCGCCGTCGGCAAGTTCGGTCGGTAGGTCGAAATAGATGCCATAGACAACGTTATGGTCGTTTTCGGAATCTAGGCCTTCCAGGTGTAGATGCAACTGCTCATCATCGATGCTTTCGGCCACTCTTCTCGCAGCATCTCGCGCGGGCGCCGGAAGGAGTATCGCAACAGCCCCGGGGTGACCAATGAGCCGTACGGCTTCGTCGGATGCTGCTACAAGTTCTTCCTCTTCAGGTGGGGGTGGGGGATAGGGCGCCTCCTCAAGGCAGTTTAGTTGCTTGTATGGGTCCAGAACATCAATGGGCTTGAGTGTGACCGGCTTGGAACCTTCGTCGAAGAAGGGAAAGTCCGTCGAGGTCCAATTTGGAGCCGTGGGACTCGCCCGGCCTCCGCCTTGCGCGATCCAGTGAACCCACAGCCGGTCAATGTTGGCGTGATGCGGCCAGAAGATTGGGCAAGGCCATAGCGACGTTGAACATGACGGCGTTCTGAGCAGGCATCGCGCCGCTATTGACGCCAGGATTGCGATCGGTCACGAGCAATGGGTTTGGTGAGCCGTCCGGCAGAGATGTCTCACGGAAG
>JBGQHA010000165.1:0-6330 GCA_041497735.1 Dehalococcoidia bacterium
CGTCCTACAGTACAGCGCGGGGCTGGTGACGACCCTCGCGAACATGCCGAGTGCGGACGTGAACAGCAGCAGCGGCGTCAACCCGGTAGACGCCGCGCTCATCCTCCAGGTGGAGGCCGGGCTCATCCCGCTGGGTTCGCTGCACTGCAGCTAAGGACGTGGGAGCGGAACAAGGAAGCGATGCGCTGAAGGCGCAGGAGAGACTAGCAAAAGGAAAGGGGATCAGAGAGACATGAAAGGACTCAAGACAGTGAGGTTCGGCCTCGCAGGGACACTAGCGGCGGCGTTGATAGCAGTGGGCGCGTTCCTACTGGTATCGCAAGCTTCCGCAGTCTCGGGCACGCTCAACGTCAGCTCGGCGACCATCGCCCCGGGCGGACAGGGCAGCGTTGAACTGACGGCCAACGTGCCGTTGCCAGGACTGGGCGCTTGGACCGTGGACATCACCTACGACTCGACCAAGGTCACGGTGGTGAGCTGCGCGCCGGCGCAGGGCGGGGTATGCAACCCGCACTTCGGAGCGAACGTGGTCCGGATCACGGGCGCCCACGCTAGTGCTCCGCCCGATCCGCCGGGCATTGTCGGCGACACGAGCCTGGGGACGATCACCTTCCACGAGACCGCGGCTACCGCCTCGGCCTGTGGCACCCCGGCTGCGCTGACCGCGACCACCAACGTGTTCTCAGACGGGACCATCGGTGCGCCCGCACCCATTACCCTCACCATCACCAGCGGCACGCTGACCTGTGCCGCGGCCCCAACGGCCGTTCCGCCAGCGCCAACGGCGACCACGGGTCCGGGTCTTGGCGGCACGGGCACCGGTCCCAGCTCCAGCGACAGCTCGAACTGGCTGATCGTCGCTCTGGCAGGCGCTGGTCTCGCGGCGCTCGCCGGCTACGGCGCGCTCCGCCTGCGCAGCAAGGCTGCCTAAGCACAAAACCGAATAGGGAACTGAGGAAATGCCCCCCGCCGCAGGCGGGGGGCATTTCCCTTTCCCTTCCAGCTGACATCGCCTGCCTGTAGCGATCCGCTTGGCGCGCTTTGGTTGACAGAGACGCACAGTTTGTGTTGCAATGATCTCCTGGGAGCCTGGATTGGGCTTGCCTGCTGGCGGGTGTACTCGAAGGAGCGCCGGTCTTCGTAAGGGACTACGTTCCACGCGCACGGAAGGAGACGTGGAGATGACTGGAAGCCGATACTCATTGCTTCAACGGTTTGGTGGCCTTCGGTGGTTGGCCCTCCTTGGTCTGCTGGTCGCCTTGATGGTTGCGCTCCAGTCTCGCGCGCCTCAGCGCACGGACGCCGCGAGCATCGTCGTCAACGATCTCGGCGACACGGCCCATATCGCTGACAACGGGGACGGCGCGGGCACAGTCGGCGATGCCATCCGCAACGGCACAGAGACGATTCCCACGGTTTGTGGTACTACCGGCACGCCTGCCGCCCCCACCGGCCCCTGCACGCTGCGGGCGGCCGTCTACCTCGCGAACGCCAACGGCGACACGTTGGACACGATCACCTTCGACGCCTCGTTGAGCGGCACTATCTTCCCCGCGAGCGCGCTGCCGCTGGGGCCTTGTGGAAGCATCCTAGCTGCATCCTGCGGCGCCAACGGCGTGGTGGATGGCACCACGATCACCGGGCGCATAGTGGGCACCACCCGCCCCATTACCGTAGATTGCGGTGGGGCCGGGGGCACGGCCTTCTTTGTCACCGGCGCCAGCAATGTCATTCGCGATCTCAATATCACCGACTGTGTCGGCACCGGCGGCCCCAATAACGATGTCGCCGTCTGGATCAGCGGCGAGCCTGCCGACAGCAATAGGGTACTGGGCAACTACATCGGCACCGACACCACAGGAACCGCCTGCGGGGCGGGCGGCGATGATACCGGCATTATTGTCAGTGACGGAGCCGACTCCAACGTGATCGGCGACACCGCTGCTGCCGACCGTAACGTGATCACCTGCAGCGCTAATTCGGGCGGTAGCGAGGGGATACTGATCTCGGGTTCCAGCACCACCTCCAACGTGGTGCGGAACAACTATATCGGTACGAACCGTACGGGAAGCGCCTCTCTGGGCAACGGCACCGGTGTTAGTGACTCCGGAAGCAGCATCAGCATCGACGGCAACCTGATCTCCGGAAACGGTTCGTCCGGGATCTATGCCACCGGCAGCGGTGGCACGATCACGGGCAACACCATCGGCCTGCAGGCTGACGGAAGCACCCCCCTGGCCAACGGCGCCAACGGTGTCGAACTGACTGGCGCAAGCGGCTACACCATCGGTGGCACCACAGCCGCCGCCCGCAACGTCATCTCCGAGAACACGGTCAACGGCGTCAGGCTCAACGGGCCCGCCGCCAGCAACGCCATCCTCGGCAACTACATCGGCACCGACAGCACCGGCAACTCTGCTCGCGGTAACGCGGACAGCGGCGTCAGTATCTGGGACAGCGCCAACGGCAACGTCGTCGGCGGCCTGCGCACCGATCCGGTGGGCTGCGCCGTGGGGCCGTGCAACGTCATTTCCGGCAACGGCCCCGGCTCCGCTAGCGGCATCGTCATATTCAATACCGCTTCGAACAACGATGTTAAGGGCAACAACATCGGCATTGGCGCTGACGGGCTGGCTGCTCTCGGCAACGGATACGACGGCGTGTTCGACGGCAGCACAAGCGGCAACCGCGTCGGCGGCACCACCGGCACGGTGGCCGGCACCTGCCTGGGCGTCTGCAACCGCATCGCCCACAACGGGGTTGGTGGGGTCGGTGTATTTGGCGCTGGCACCGCTACCCTCGTCCGGCGCAATGAGATCTTCGGCAATGCCCAGCTGGGCATCGACTTGGACGATGACCAGTCTGTCGACTGTCCTCCGGACACCGGCCCGCCCACCGCGAATGGCGGGTTCGACGCCTGTCCCCACATCGTGGCAGCCGTGTACAGCGCCGGGTCCTGGATCGTAAGCGGCAACGACGGCGGCAGCGGCGGTCCCAACGTCGCTAACGTGCCGGACGGCAGCCCGGTCGATATCTACGAGGTGCAAGCCGATCCCAGCGGCTACGGCGAAGGCAAGCGCTGGCTGGCCACCGCCCTAACGGACGGCAACGGGAACTGGAGCGCCAGCGTATGCGTGAGCGGCCCCACGACGCTGACCGCCGTGGTGAGCGATCTGAGTTCCGGTGTGAGCTCCGAGTTCGGCCCGAACCATGATATTGGGACGGGTACGTGTGTCCTGCCGCCGCCGGCCACCGACACGCCGACGGCGACGAACACGCCGGTGCCGCCCACGGCGACGAACACGCCGACGATCACGCCGACGCCGACAATCACGCCGACGCCGACGATTACGCCGACGCCGACCAACACGCCGACGGCTACGCGGACGCCGACCGCGACGATCACGCCGGTACCGCCTACCCACACGGCGACGCCGATCGCGAAGGCGTGCGGCGACGTGAACGACGACGGAGAGGTGAACAGCATCGACTCCGCATTGGTGCTGCAGCTCGAGGCGGGCCTGCTCGGCTCGCTCGCCAACATGCCGAGCGCCGACGTGAATAACGATGACCACGTGAACAGCGTCGACGCCGCGCTGATCCTGCAGAACGTGGCCGCCCTAATCAGCGGCCTGAACTGCTAGACGGCTCGCAAGCCAGAATCGAAGGCCCCGACTCAATCGCCGGGGCCTTCGTGTGTCTACTGCCGTGTCGCTAGCCGGAAACGGTCGCGATGAAGTCCCGGACAGCGGGGATCATGATCTCCAGCGGGAAGTCGGCGTGATCGGCGTCCGGGAAGGTTACAAACGTCTTCGGCTCCGGCGCCAGGTCGTATAGCCGGCGGCCCATTGTGATCGGCACGGTGCGGTCGTCCTCGGCGTGCATCACGAGCAGCGGCACACGAATGCTGCTCATCTTCGCTGCGGAGTCGTAGCGTGTCAGCGGGAGCCATGGCGTGAGCGCCAACGGCAGCCGCATCCGCGGGTAGCGGTCGATGATGAGGTCGCGCAGCGACGTGAACGGCGCGCGCAGGATCAGCCCACGGCTCGGCTCACGCAGCGCCAGCTCCACCGCGACGCCGGTCCCGAGCGAGAAGCCGTAGAACACGATGCGCGCCGGATCGACCTCCGGGCGGTTGTGTAGGAAGGCCAGCGCCGCGGCGGCGTCGAGGTAGGTGCCGGATTCGCTCGCCTGGGCTTCGTTGGCGCCGTAGCCCCGGTAGTCGAACGTGAAAAAGCGGCAGCCGATGCCGCGCAGGAAGCCGCCGAAGAGCCGTGCCCGATCCTCGGTCGCCCACATATCGCTGGCGTTGTAGCTGGTGCCGTGCATGAAGAGCACCGTCGCGCAGTCCGAGTTCGAGGCCGCGCCTTCGAAGAGCCAGCCCTCCAGCTCCAGGCCATCGGCCGTCCAGAGCCGCACTTGTTCGAACGGGACGCCGACCGCCTCGGGCATGCCGTGCTGGTAGGGACCGGTGTGGAACGTATTCCGGCGTACCTGCGTTTCCAGCAGATAGCCGAAGCCGGCCGGAGGCAGCGCCAGCAGCCCGAGCGTTGCGAGGACCGTGCCCGGTCGCATGGTGAGATCATAGCCATCGAGCGGCCGCGGGGCGAGCGGCTTCGTGGTATACAGATAATCGAAGCGTGGAGGGGCAGGGTGGGCTTTAGGCGCCTTCGCCCGTTTCCGACCATGATAGTGGAAGGATTCCAAGTTAGGGAGGGAGCCTCGAAAGGACGTTCGAGAAACGCTGCTCGATACGAGCCCTCAAGCGCTGGAGTGGGCGGCGGCGATAGCCGGCGTCTGCGTCGGCCTGGGCGCCGTCTCGCTCTTCTGCCTCGTTGCCATCATCGGCGCCTGGCAGGTCTTCAAGCGGGCCGGAGAAGCCGCCACAGCGGCCTCCAGGGCCTCGCTGGGGATGGAAGAGCTGGCTCGCCTGCTCTCCGTCCAGGTGGCCAGCCAGCCTCGAGGTGAGGGCGTCCAGCTGGCCGGCCTGCGCCAGGAGGCGCAAGCCCTGTTGGAGCAGGAGCGCCGCCTCCAGGAGATGAGCCGGGAGGCCATCGAATCTGGGGCGCTGGAGGGCGGGCCCTCGGCGGCCGCTCTCGGCGAGCTGGAGATGGCCATGGGCCGGCTTGAGGCGACCGTGGGCCAGATGGCGACGAGTCTCGCTAACCTCGTGCAGCTCCTCGAGCGACGGTAGGTACGCACCCCATGCTTGCTGGTAAGCACCAGGACCCTGAGCCAGCGCTGAGGCCGGTGGAAGCCGACACCCAGCTGCCTCCGATTCTCGAGCCGCTGCTGGGCATCCATAGCGCTCCGGATATCCCCTGGCTCGCCGACGCGGCGGGGACGGCGGCGGAGCGTGGCCTGGGCGCACTCTTCGCGTTGCTGTTCCTCGTCGACACGCCTTCGGGCCGCCTCTTCGGCGAGCGGCCCGCCTCGAGCGACCGCGCTCGGGGCCTGGCAAGGCTGAATCAGGAGCTGGGCACCAACCTGGCCACGCTGAAGTTCGACCCGAGTGAGATGGAGGCGGTTCGCTCGGCCCTCGTGGAGGGCAGGGCGCGATCCGTTCAGACTATCGCTGAGGCGCTCATGCTCGAGATGGAGCAGAAGCGCCTCAGCGAGGTGCAGCGACGTCTCGGGGTTGCCGAGGTATGGCTGGCGCCGTTGCACTGGAGCGGCGAAAGCCAGGGACTGCTCTTGCTCTTCATGCCGGCCAATGCCACCAGCTCGCTGCAGCTCGCTGAGCTGCTCGGCCGCCACATCGCTGTCGCACTCAAGAACCTTCGCGACAAGGAAGCCGGGCGAAAGCGCGGCGAGCTGGACGCAGTCCGCTGGGTGTACGATGAGCAGCGCTTCAACGAGCAGCTCAGCAAGGAGATCTCTCGCGCGCGGCGCCACCAGCGGGCGCTCTCGGTGCTGCTCCTGCGCGTCGAGAACTTGCCGGACCTGCGCGTGCGATACGGACGCTTTCTGTCCGAGCGCCTGTTGCGGCAGATTGGCGCGACGATGGAAGACACGATGCGCTACACAGACTTCCTGGGAGCGTTCAACGACAACGGCTTCGCCAGCATCCTGGTCGAGGCGGACCAGGCGTCCGCCGAGCGGGCCCGGGAACGCGTACTGGAGGCGCTGGCGAAGGTAGCGCTTCCTCAGGCGGACCTGCCGGAGCTCCAGCTCGATTTCGTCTGCGCGACCGCCACGCTTGCCATCGACGGCGAGAGCGCCGCCGAGCTGACCTCGATCGCGCAAGAGCGGTTGGGGGAGGCCCCAAACAGAGACGCCGCGTAAGGTACGCGGCGTCTTACCTCGGTTCATCGGTCGCCGTTACGCGGC
>JBGQHA010000166.1:0-6274 GCA_041497735.1 Dehalococcoidia bacterium
CCGCATCGACACGCGTGCCCTGGAACCTTGCAATGAGCGCACGTTCTTCCGCTGCGCTAAGCGGCGCCACGATCTCACGGTCCAGGCGGAGCACCTGCTGCGTGCCTGCGATGAAGCGGGTCTTGCGTGTTGTCGCGCGTTTGCTGCTGACAATGACGGCATCCGTCGCTATCGAGAGGCCGTTACAGAGCGTTCGCAGGCGGACGCCGTCCTCGTCTTCACCGACGATGCCGGCGATCTGCACCCGCGCGCCGAGGGACGCCAGGTTACAAGCAACGTTGGCGGCGCCGCCGAGCCCGAACCGTTCATCGTCGACCATCAGCACCGGTATGGGCGCCTCCGGGCTGAGCCGCCGCGCCTGGCCGGCGGCCGTGTGGTCGAGCATCACGTCGCCGACGACGAGAACGTTGCGCTGTTCGAACTGCTTCGCCAGGAAGGGCCAGCGGCCATTGATCGACGCGACGCGGTCAGCCATCGCCACGCTCCCGCTGCCCATTCACTGTCGCATGGGGCGCGGCCGCGTCGGCGGCCAGGCGATCGAGCAACGCGAACGCGAGGAGCGGCACCATGAGTTCGTGGTGACCGGTGAACGCATACCCGCGCGCGCCGAGGACCCGGTGGCGCGCAACGACGTTGGTCGCTGGCCGGTAGTGCTTCGCCATGTCGATGTCGACTGTGGTGAAACCGCCGATGGGGTAGCCGAGGTTACGGCAGAGGGTGACGCACTTGAGGAACACCTCGGGCAGCACGACGGCCGAGCCGACGTTGAGGTAGGCGCCGCCGTCCTGCAGCTCCGCGACCACGCTCGCCAGCAGCCGGAAGTCGCGGTGGCTCAGCGCGCCCAGGCTGCCCGCGTCGACGCCCGGCAGCATATGCACCGTATCCGTGCCGATCGCGACGTGGACGGTAGCGGGGATCCCTGCCTCGAACGCGGCCTGGAGGATACTGACGTTGCCGTAGCGGGCTCCCGCCCGGTGAAGCCAGCGTCCCAGCGCCCAGCCAAGGCCCCAGGATTCCTCCTCCGGCAGGGCTGTTGCCTGCTCAGCCGCCTCCTGGATCGCGCCGCCCGTCTCTGCGACCATCCCGTACCGGCCGTCGCGCAGGCCCGCCTCTACATCCTCAGATGTCGCGCCCCAGAGGGCGAGCTCAACGTCGTGGATCGCGCCGCCGCCGTTGAGCGCGACGGCGGAGACGATGCCCCGCTGGATGAGGTCGATGATGACGGGACTCAGGCCACACTTCACAACGTGAGCCCCGAGCCCAAGGATAATGGGCTTTCGCTCACGCACCGCCAGCGCGAGGGCATCCACGACTTCGCGCAGCTCGCTTCCCTTGAGGATGCGCGGGAGCCCCTCGACGAACTTGCTGAAGGTCTCCCCGGCGCGCGGCGGCGCAGCGAAGCAATCGATCTGCACGTGGTGTGCCCGCTGCTCGATCGAGTGCGTGGTCACCGCCGAGAGGTCCAGGGGCCGGTATGCGAGTGTCACGATAGCGTGTCCGCCTCGAGCTGGCGTTCGCTTGCGGGCGACACTGGGACTGAGCTCATCTCCGCTTCGACGAGCTCTCGCATCGTGCGCTGAAAGCGTGCCTTGTCGAACGTGCGCGCGTGCTGAACGAGTGCCTCGGTCTCGAACGTGATGTCTGCGAACTCGTCTAGTGCCGCGAGGAGCGCTTCGGCCGTCTGCTTGGGGAAGAGCACTCCCGTGACACCTGGGACGACCGTCTCGCGGGCGCCGCCGTCCCCATACGCAAGCACGGGCCGGCCCGAGGCGTTCGCTTCCAGCGCCGTCATCCCGAAATCTTCCTCCGCCGCTACGATGAGCGCCCGGCACGTCGCGAGGAGATCGCGCACTTCGCTCTGCGGCCGGTGGCCGAGGAAGCGGATCCCATCGCTGCGGACCAGCGACTCCAGCCGGCGGCGGGCGCGCCCGTCGCCGACGACGAGCAGCGGCCATCGATTGCGGTTGAACGCCTCGATGACCAGATCGATGCGCTTGTACGGGACCAGTCTGGAGACGACGAGGAAGAAGTCGTCTACGGCGGGCGCCGGCGCGAACTGATCGCATTCGATTGGCGGCGGCACGACCATCGCTTCGCGCCCGTACGCCGCCTGGATCCGCGCGCTGACACACTGAGAGGTCGCCAGAAAGCGATCGACCCAGGTTGCATCGTTTCGATCAAGCCAAGCGAGATACGGATGCATTGCCCGGAGAGCAAGTCGCGCCGGGAGGGGGAGCTGCTCCTTCTCGTTCGCTCGCTGATACTCCCAGACGAACCGCGGAGGCGTGTAGCAGTAGCAGATGTGGCGCGCGCTGGGCCGCGGACGGACGCCCTTCGCAAAGCCGGAGGCGCTGCTGATGACCAGGTCGTAGGCGCGCAGATCGAAGGCGCGAAAGGCCAGCGGATAGAGCGGCAGGAGCGCGCGGTAGCGTTCGCGGCGCCTGGTCAGCCGCTGGAGGAATGACGTGCGCACGTCCGCTCGGCGAAAGACATCCAGTGTCGTCTGGGCGTTGTACACGGCGGTATAGATCGGCGCCTGCGGGAAGACTTCGTGCAGCGCGGCCAGGACCTTCTCCGCGCCGCCGCGCTCGACGAGGTAGTCATGGACGAGCGCGACCTTCGCTGATGTCATTGCGCTGCACGAAGGCCCGCTGGCATCCACTCAGGCGGCCTCTTCCAGCTCATCGTCTAGGGACTGCTGGATGCGCGCGCGGAGGGCAGCCGTGAGGGCGTGATTGATCGCGAGATGGGTATCCTCGACCAGGCCGTAGTCGTCTGCCGCGACGACGAGGCTCATGCGCGCCAGCCGGGCCAGCTCGCCGCCGCCAAATCCCGTCAGACCGATCGTGAGAGCGCCCAGCCGGTTGGCGACGCGCGTCGCTTCGAGAACGTTTGGCGAGCGGCCGCTGGCTGAGATGGCGATCAGAACATCGCCCGGCAGGATGTACGCCTGCAGCGGCCCCGAGAAGCTGCGCTCGTACGACTCGTCGTTGGCCCATGCCGTGACAAGCGCAACATGATCTGGCAGCGAGACGGCCCGCACACCCGGCTGCCCATCGACGGCAGTCACTTTGCAGAGGTCAGTCGCCATGTGCGAGCCGGTGGATGCGCTCCCACCGTTCCCGACGATGAACACGGTGCGGCCACCGGCGCGGGCACGCAGAAGCGCGTCGATGATCGACTCGACGATGTTCGCGTCCACCCGCGCGAGAACATCGCGTAAGGCAGCGAGATAGCCTCTGGGCTGTGCGAGATCGTTGGTGTCGATCGTGTTGCTCCCAGCCGTCCGAGATCGCCGTTCGTCTTCCCAACCTGATGTTCGTCCGGCACTCCGCGCGCGGTATCGTCCGTTCGGCAGATTTTCCTGTGCGCCGCGTCCCGCCAATGCTCCCTTGGGAAGACCCCGCTGGGACACTGGTCACGCTTGCGCAGTAGCCTTGTCAGTCTTGCGACCACGCAAGAGGCGAGGCAGGTGTTCGGGAACGCAGTTGGAAGGGGACTGGTTTTCGGGGGGCAGGTCCTGTCGCTCTCTTGCACGCGTCGAACCATCGCTTGCTCGGGCGCTATCGTGGGCGCTCCCTTTCTGAGCTGCACACTGGCGCTTCGTCAAGCGGACCGTCTGCCTGCGCGGGAGCCCGGCAAGCGGTCGCACCAGGCCGATGGCCGTCTTGGGCGGTAGGGCAGCTGGGAGGCCACTCCCCGGAGGCCGTCCAGGACGTTGGCGCCGGCTGGGTCGCTAAGCCGGTTGCTCTGGGGTAACCAGAACACACAGGCGGAGCTAGGTGGCCTGGGAGCTTGCCGGTTCGCTGATTATTGCTGGTTTTGGAGTCGGGAAGGGACTCGGAACCCGCGGCCCTCTGCTTCACGGGCAGAGGGCCTAACGCGCTTCCACCCAGCGGCTGAACCCGGGCGCACCGAGCAGCCATTCCGGATGCCTTTACGATCGCTCAGCCGGCCGCAGCTGGCCATCTTCCATGAGCAGCACGCGATCGGCGACGTCCAGGATCCGGGTGTCGTGCGTCACAACGACCAGCCCCTTCGCCTCGCCCGCCGAGACGGCCGACTCCATGAGCTGCATCACCTGATGGCCGGCGCGCGAATCGAGGTTCGCGGTTGGCTCATCGGCCAGGATGATGTCGGGGCGGTTCGCGAGCGCGCGGGCGACGGCGAGCCGCTGCTGCTCGCCACCGCTCAGATCGGGCGGGCGTTGCCGGGCGCGCGGGGTCAGCTCAAGCATCTCGAGGAGCTGATCGGAGCGTTCGTGGGCGCGTGTGCCATCGAGGCCAGCGAGATTGAGCGCGATTTCGACGTTCTCGCGAGCCGACAGCGAAGGTAGAAGGTTAAAGCTTTGGAAGATAAATCCGATGTGCCGCAACCGGAATCCCGACAGGCGAAGCTGCCCGAGGCCGGTGACCTCGCGGCCTAGGATAAACACCTGGCCGGACGTCGGCCGGAGGAGGCAGCCCGCGATGGAGAGCAGCGTCGTCTTTCCGCTGCCGGAGGGACCGACAATCGCAAGGATCTCGCCGGTGTGCACCTCGAAGCTCGCCTCGCGGACGGCGTGCACAGCCGTGTTGCCCGCGCGGTACGTCTTCGTGACGTTGCGCAGGACGAGCGGCGGGGCATCCATCAGGCCTGGCTCCGGAAGACGACCAGCGGATCGACGCGAGTGATCCGTACCACCGGAAGCGCCGCCCCGACGAGACTCATGCCGATCACGGCTCCCAGCGTTTGCAGCGCGGACGCCATCCGGATTGCGACGCCGATGTCGGGCACCATGCGCTCCAGCACGGGGCCCGCCAGTATCGATGCGGCCAGACCAAACGCGAAGCCGGCCAGGCCCAGGATCGTCGCTTGCGTGATCACGGTGCGAAAGAGGAAGACGTGTCCCGCACCGATCGCCTTCAGCACACCGAAGTCGTGCATCCGCTCGGCCGTCGTCGTGTACATGGTGAGCCCGATGATCGCCAGGCCGACGAGAAAGCCCACGGTCGACATCACGTTGATCGGCGCGACGAAGAGGCTGCTGAGCAACTGCCGGTCGTTGTTGGACAGCTCTTGCCTGGGCGTCGCCGTCACCTCGGGCAGGTGTTCGTTGATCGCGTTGGCGACTTGCTGGCCGCTCTGGCCGCTCTCGACTTTCACGAGCACGAAGCTGACGATGGATCCGATGCCCAGCAGTCGCTGGACGGCCGGTCGCGAGAGAAAGATGAGCTTTCCGGCGATGTTCGCGGTCTGCCCGGAGAGCCCGACGATGGTGAACTGCTCTCCGGCGACCTTCACAGTGTCGCCGATCTTGCGCCCGAGCTCGCCGGCCAGCGCCGCATCGAGCACGACTTCGTTATCGTTTTGCACCAGCCGTCCCTTGTCCAATTGCCATGGCCCGCCGAGCGGGTGCGCGAGATCGTAGCCGATGAGCGTGGCTGGGCGCCGGTTGTCACCGGCGGAGACGATGATCGGAATGCGCATGATGCCTGCCGCTTCGCGCACGCCCGTGGTGGCGGCAACTTGATCGACCACGGTTTCCGGCACGGCGGAGGCCGCGAGCGCCATGTTCGTCACGCCCTGGCGCGCGACGAAGACGTCGGCGCCGACGTGATCGACGTAGGTTGTCGACTTCGCGACGGTGCCTTCGCGGATGCCGTCGAGCAGGAGGACGAGGAGGATCGCGAAGCCAATGCCACCGACACTGATCCCGAGCCGCAGCCAGTCGCGCAGCAGCGTACGCGTCGCGAGGGGCACGCGCCGCGGCCGCACGGAAAGCGCTCTCTTCATGACGTCAACCGCCCGGCCTTAAGAAGAGGTGAAACCATTGAGGCCGGCACCTGCGCTCTCAGGTCGAGGAGCCAGCGATCTGCTCGAGCAACGCCTCGTCGGCCGCGTTCGCCTCGAACTCCTCTTCACGCTCCAGCTCTTCGGGTACCGGCCGCGTGACCAAGACCGGGCAGGGTGCCGAATACAGTAGCTTCTGCGCCACACTGCCGAAGACCTGCGAGCCGAGCCCACTCATCCCGTGGGACGTGATCACGATGAGATCGGCGTGCTCACGCAACGCCTCGGCGACGAGCGTAGGAGCTACCTCACCGCGGAGCAGCCGTGTCTCGACGGTGAGGCGGTCTTCGCGTAAGCGATCGGCGGTCGCCGCGAGGTAGGCCTTCGCTTCTTTGTTCTGTGCTTCCCCCAGCTGGCGCAGGAGACTCGGCGCGTAGAACTCGCTTGCGACCGGCGGGCACACGACGCGCGCGATGACGAGCGTCGCCGGCTGGCTCTCGGC
>JBGQHA010000167.1:0-6243 GCA_041497735.1 Dehalococcoidia bacterium
CTGGCCGAAGCGGCGCTGCCGGTTGCAGGTGAGATCGCGAGATCCTCGGGCGCCGAGGTCGTGCTCGCGCAGGTGATCTGGTGGGCGAATCAAGCGTTCATGCTGGATATGCCGGCGAGCACAATCGACCAGATCCACGAACAGCTCATGGAGTCGGCCAAGGCAACCCTGGCGCGTGCGGCGTCGCGGCTGTCCCCGGAGCGCCCGGCCAAGACGCTCGTCTTGCGAGGCCCTCCCGCCCAAACGCTGATCGACTTCGTCGCGGATGAAGCGATCGACCTTGTCGTCATGGCATCGCATTGCCGGGCCGGCGTGGGGCGCGCGGCGCTGGGCAGCGTGGCCGACCGCATGCTGCAGAGCAGCGCGCCGGTGCTGCTGGTCCGCCCGGAGGTGGAGGAGGAGACCGGCCGCGCTGGCGAGCCGGCCTCGGCGCGAGTAGCGCCGGAGCGTTGACGGGCCGTGTTTCGGATCATATGCTCCGTCCTGTGCCAAGTCCTAACGCCGCGTCTGGAGCCGGCTCGCAATCTGCTGAGCCTGTCGCTCTCCGAAAGCGGCTTGGCATCTTCGAGACGACCGTCAGCGGCATCGGCATCATTGTCGGCGCGGGCATATACGTCCTCGTCGGCGAAGCGGCGGGACGGGCGGGGAACGGCGTCTGGGCCTCGTTCCTCATGGCAGCCGCGATGGCGGCGATCATCGGCCTCAGCTATGCAGAGCTCGCGTCGATCTTCCCTCGCGCCGGTGCTGATTACGAGTACACACGGCAAGCGCTCGGGCTGAGGCCGGCGTTCGTCGTCGGCTGGCTGATCGTCATCGGCAACCTGCTGGCGGCAGGCGCCGTCGCGCTCGGTTTCGGCAGCTATCTCGATCAGTTCTGGGGCATCGGCGAGACACGGCCGGCGGTCGCGCTGATCATCGTGGCGACGTTCATCGCCTTCTACGGCATACGTGAGACGGTCTGGCTCGCGATCCTGATGACGGCGGTCGAAGCCGGTGGGCTCGCGTTCATCATCATCATTGGCGTGCCGCACCTGGGCGATGCCAACTTGCTCGAGACGAAGGCCGGCGCCGGCGGGCTGTTCTCGGCTGCGGCGCTGATCATGTTCGCCTACATCGGCTTCGAGCAGATCGCGACGCTGGCGGAGGAAACGATCGATGCGCACAGCGTCATCCCGAAAGCGATCATGGCCTCGATTGCCGCGACGACGGTGCTCTACGTCGCGGTCGCGATCGCGGCGATCAGCGTGCTTGGCTGGCAGGCCTTGGCGGCTTCGAACGCGCCGCTGGCCGATGTGGCGCGAGGGGTTCTCGGTAGCCGGGCCGGAGACATCCTCGCCCTGGTGGCGCTGTTCTCAACGGGGAACACGGTCCTGCTGCTGCTGGTGGCGGCATCGCGGTTGATCTACGGTATGGCGCGGGCCGGGAGTCTGCCCCGCTTCCTGGCGTGGGTCCACCCCGGCATGCATACGCCTGCGCGCGCGATCGTGCTGGCCCTGATCGTCTCGTTGGGGTTCACGCTATCGGGCGACCTGGACCTCGTCGCCAGCGCGACCAACTTCGCGGTCTTCATCGGCTTCGGCGCCGTGAACCTTTCGCTCATCGTGCTGCGCTTCACGCAGCCTGCGCTGCCGAGGCCGTTTCGGGTGCCGCTGAGCATCGGGCGGCTGCCGCTGTTGCCCGTCGCCGGGCTCGCCGGAACGGCGTTCCTGATGGCGAATCTCGACCACGGGGCGCTGCTCATCGGGGCCGGGCTCTTCGTCTCCGGCCTCTTAGCGATGGAGCTGCTCTCGTTCTGGAAGCCAGTCGAGACGAATGGCGAGCTCGCGAAGGCCAGTTAGTACCCCGAATGAGGGCCGCATGCAGCAGATCCGTGCGGGGCTACGTTCATCGCACGGGATTGTAGCAGCGGAGCGAGACGGAGATGGTACCCCGGGCAGGATTCGAACCTGCGACCTACGGTTTAGGAAACCGTTGCTCTGTCCAATCTGAGCTACCGGGGCCCCCGGTCATGGTAGCGAATGGACACTGGAATAGGCGACGGGTCAGCGATTGAGGCGAGCGCCCCGACACCGTGTAACCCCGTGACGGTGCTAGCGGCCGACCGTCTTGTTGTGACGGCGGGGAAGCGCTCCTGCCCTAGAGGGGGCCAAGGAGTTCGGGCCGTAGGAGCAATTCTGGCTCTGAAAGCTCGCGCGGTGGCGGGGGAAGCCGGACAGGACACGACCGCCCGGCTAGGAGGTGGGCTTGATGCACTTCGATATGACCGATGCGGAAGTCGATTCCGTACAGAATTCGCATGGGACGTAGGAATGCCATAGCGTGGCCGCCTCCAGCTCGCGGAAATTGGTAATCCTGGCGCCGGCCTTGACAGCTATATTGTCGCAGGCGTCATATCCTGCGCGCTCGACGCAGTTTTTCTGGAGTTCGGACCCGCCGACAAAATAGAGCGTGCAGTCGGCAAGCGATGGATGCGGCAGCGCGTCGGAGAAGCACTGAGCGCGCAAGCCTTGATCGATGATCTTGCCACAATCATAGAGATCGGCACGGGGCGATCCGCCACCGCAGGCGCTCACGATCAAGGCGAGCAAGGTGGCGCCGACTGCGATGATCTTGAGATTCATTGGGGGTGTTCCCTCTTGGGTCGGTGGCGGGGTGTTGTTTCCATTCCCAGGGCCGTCACTTCTTCTCAATCTTCTCTCGGATGTAAGGGATGGTCTTGCCTTCCTCCAGTTCGATTTCTGTCCGGTCAATAGTGAGAGACGTGCTGCGTGCTTGCCACGGATTCACGTATTAGCTGGCGAAAGCTCGTCGACCCAGGAAGCAATGCCCGAGAAGTCAAGTGTGAATCGGGAGCTGGTCGGAAAGACCTTTCGGTAAGAGTCCACTAGCTCACTCGAGACCTCTCCGGTCGGAGCATAGTTGACAACGCGGAGGTTGGCGGAGTCATTGACTGCCTCGCGAAAGAGGAATTGCGTGGCAATATCAGTTGTCGGCATTGAGTAACCAAGGAAAATTACCTCATCGGCCTGTTCAAGAGCTTCGAATGCTCGGGACCAAATTAGGCGTAGGATGGGCTCGTGTGCTAGTGAACTTTTCACCAGGACTGGAGGGATAATGAAGGGCTCTCTCTCCAGATGGTTTGCTATCGCGGCACGCATCCCCGGTGTGAGGGTTTCCTCATCCTCGTCGTCGTCCTCGTCGCCTTCATCATGGTCCTCGTCGGGGAGCCACTCTTCATGGTGCACCAGGCCGTCAATTGCCACCGGCCGTCCGGACCCTCGAATGATTCGCCAATTCATGGAGCCGTGAAGTTTCAATAAGTACATGCATGTCGTGTCCATGCCCACATCCGCTGTCCTAACGAGAGTCCTAGACGGTTTACAGAAGAAACCGTAGCCTCCGTCAGGGTGCCAGTACTGTTTGTCTTCGGTTGTAGAGATGATGCGTTTGTATTTCCACAACGCTTCATCCAAGATGTCGTCGTAGTTGAAGGTTACGCAGGTGACGTTACGATCGACACAGTACTTGGCAAATTTGGCTAGTCGGGCTTCGTCGCGTTCCGACTCGCGTGTGGCTTCGATCCGCCGTCGAAACTGTTCAGTGATCGCGGTGAGAAGCAAGGATAGCTCAGGCGCAGCGCCGCGTTCGAAGTCGTACGGGAGGACTCCGTCTAGCCGCGTTAGGAGATCCTCGATATTGACTCGGCCATCTGGCTTGAGGCTGGACTGCAATACGCGAACTGCATGAGGGAACGCCTTGAAGGCGTCCAATAGTTGGCTTACGCCGTAGTCGTCGATAAGCAATGGGGCTGAGGGAACAAAGGCACGAGTAAAGCCAGCGCCGAGGACTGCCACAGTACGAGGTGAAGCCATGTAGGTGACATACTACCGTGTCTTCCCGAACTAGGCGTGATCCGGGAGCGATTGAGAGGATAACTATGGTCAGATCGCTCGGGAGCATGAACTGGTGAGAACACCGCAGGGGCCGGTTGGTTTAGGAAACCGTTGCTCTGTCCAATCTGAGCTACCGGGGCCCGGCATTCTCGCAGAGCAATCGTAGCGAATCTACGAGTCCTTTTCTATCAGGTTTTCCGCCGCCGGCACCCGGCGGGACCTACAACTACGAATGCGTCATCCACCCAGGCATGGGAGGAACGGTCAAGGTCACTCAGTACTCCAAACGATTCGTAACCAAGGCCAGCGCCCCTGCACCAGTCGCGCGGGGGCGCTCTGTCTTAGTCGAACGCTGCGTTCGCAAGCTCACTCGTCGCCCAGCTCGCGCACGCGCGTCGCCGTTGCGCTTTTACCGCCCCGGCAGCCGGCGGGGCGGCACGAAGAGCCTGGGCCGGATCCGCGCGAGATCTTGAGGATAGTGCAGTGATGACGAGGCCCCCACGTCGATGACGCAGAGGCCTCGCGAAAGCGCGTTGGCCTACGGGGCGTTAGTCAGATTGCCCGCAGGTCGGGTCGCCGATGATGTCGTTCAGGTGGTGCATGTGGGCTTCCAGGTTCTTGTTGCCGTTCGCGCCATCATCGTCGACGGTGATGACGACGTAGCTCCCGCCATCGGGACCGGGAATGGAGTGAGCACCGGCCGGCGCTGCAGGCACCCAGTGGCAGACCACGACGGGTGTGTGGCCCTGGCCGGCAACGACAGCGTTCACGCCCAGGCCTCCGCCGACGGCAAGCGAAAGACATGCTGCAGCAATCGCGAGTTTCTTCATGGACATCCTCCCTTTTCCGAATCTGGTACCGCTGAGAGCATCGGCCGTGCCGTGGCAAGTCTGGTGGGGCACGGCCTGAACCATAAAACGAAACTGCTACCTATACGTGTCACTCGCTGGGGTGAGAGAGAGCCAGCGCCCGTTGTCAGGCGCCGACTTTCGGCAAAGGGGAGCCATCGGGTCACGCTGACGGAGAGTTGCGGATGCGCACGATAACTTTGCGGGTTACGGTCAGGCAGGGGGATCGCGGAGCATAGCGCAGAGCCAGGCCGGTTTAGGAAACCGTTGCTCTGTCCAATCTGAGGGGGCGCTCTGTCTTCAATGAGCGACGCGTTCGCGAGCTCACTCGTCGCGCTGCTTCGCGCGCCGGCGCGCGCGCTGCTGCAGCAACCGGCTGTAGAGCAGGAGATCGCCGTCGCTGTAGGAGACGTTGCCCGACTCAGTGCCGCGTTTGATCGCCTTCATCGATGCCTTCGTGAGCGCCACGGGCAGCGGCGGCTTCGCGACGATCTTGCCGGCCAGCTCGCGCGCGAACGTTCGCTCCTGGCCGTCCGGCACGAGGTGCGTGACGAGACCCCAATCGAACGCCTGCTGCGCGCTGAAGCGCTCGCACACGATCGTCAGCTCCAGCGCCTTCGCGTGGCCGAGCTCACGCGCGAGGCGCGGCAGGGCGTTCCAGCTGAGCGGGATGCCCAGTTCGACCTCGGGTATCGAGAACCAGGCGCTTTCGCCCGCGACGCGGAAGTCGCAACACGCGGCGATAACAGCGCCTCCTCCGACGGCGAAGCCGTGCACCGCGGCGATGCTGATCTGATCGAGCCCATCGATCGCGTCCGAGGTGCGTCCGCCGATCGCCGACATGTGGCGCAGCTCGAGCTCGTTGTCGGGGCCGGGCTGCCCCCATTCGCTCGTGTCGGCGCCGGAGGAGAAGCCCGGGCCTTCGCCGGCAAAGATCACGACGCGCGTATCGAAGTCCGTCGACAGCTCGTGGCAGAGCTGCTGGAGGTCGAGGTGCAGTTGCCGGTTCATGGCGTTGCGTTTGTCCGGCCGGTTGAGCAACGCGGTCATCACCGCACCATCGCGTTCGATAACGAGCGTTTCGTATGCCATGGAAGCCTCCCGGCTGTGTTCGCTCAGAGGTGCTCCAGTCTAGCCAAGGCATTCGGCGTTCGCCAAAGCGGCGCAGTAATGGCGGCGATCGGCCGCGCGTTTACTTGACAGAGTATGTACGTTATACTTGCTCCACCCCGCCACTTCTGGGTAGAGCGAGCAGGCCGCTCGCTGCCGCCAGAGGCTTATTTCGTATCAGGGCCCTGCAGGCTCAGGGAGACGGACAGGTCGTGAGCAGGACAGTCGTCGTGACGGGCGGCGCGGGCTATATCGGCTCCGTGCTGGTGCGCATGCTGGTCGAGCAGGACTGGCACGTGCGCGTCGTCGACCGGCTCTACTGGGGCGAGAAACCGCTCGCGCCGGTGCTCGACCAGATCGAGCTCGTCCAGCAGGACGTGCGCAGCCTCTGC
>JBGQHA010000168.1:0-6226 GCA_041497735.1 Dehalococcoidia bacterium
AACCTTTCAGGGGTTCGATCGGAGTCCGTACATCGGATCGTTCCAAGCGAACAAGCTGCGTTTCTTGCTGGTCAACGCGCATCTATACTTCGGCAGTGAGAAGAAGGCTTCTTCAATCGATCGCCGCTGCTTGGAGGCATACGCCATCGCGCGCTGGGCCGACGAGCGTGAGAAGAACAAGAACGCCTTCAGCCGCGATATCATCGTGCTAGGCGACTTCAACCTTCCAAAGGTTGACGTGAACGATCGGGTATATCAGGCGCTGACGAAACGCGGTTTGCATCTTCCCGACCACTCGACCAGGATCGGATCGAGTGTGGCGAGCGACAGCGCGTACGATCAAATCGCTTTCTTCCCGGGCTCGACCGGCGCGAAGTTCACCGGCCAATCCGGCGTCTTCGATTTCGATGGTGCCCTCTTCCACGATCTCTGGACCAAACAAGATGAGAAGAAGAACCTGACGCCATTTCTCGACTATGTGAAGTACCACATTTCCGATCACCGTCTTCTCTGGGCACAATTTCGGACAGCATAACGGCGCAGTGGTGCGATCGACTAGATCCGCGCGCATGAGGCTTCGGTTCGCGACGCCGCTCGCGTTGCGCGCAGCCGTCGTCTTCCTGGCACTGCTCGCTATCGCGCTTCTGCGACCGCAGCGCGCGCCTGCGCTGACAAGCGACGGCAACCTGCGCATCGCGGTCTCCGGCGACACGCACGGTTACAACATCGTCGACAACGCCGCGCTGGACGGCCACGACCTCCTCGCAGGCGTGCGCGCCGTGCTGGGCAAAGCGGACGTCTACCTCTTCAACCACGAGGGCACACTCATCGCCAACGATGACATCGCCGCCAGCTGCCGGCCGTTCAGCAACCAGTCGACGTTCGCCACACCGCCGTCCTTCGCGCAGCGCATCGACGTGCCCGGCGCGACCGTCATCGCCAGCGTCGCCAATAACCACGCGATGGACTGCGGGCAAGCGGGCCTATCGCAAACGTTCGCTGCGTTCTCCGCCGCGGGCATCCAGGCCGTAGGCGCCGGAGCGGACCTCGCGGCGGCATGCCGGCCGCTGGAGATCACGGTGAACGGCGTGCGGCTCGCGTTCGTCTCTTATCTCTACGAAGACCCCACCACGCTTCCCGCCGGGATCGCCGCCACCGCCGACAGCCCCGGCGTGGCGACGTTCGACGGGTGCGATCCGCAGCACGACATCGGGTCGCTCTCTGGTGATATCGTGATCGTCATGCTGCACGCGCACTGGGGATCGTCCTGGCGGTACGGCGTATCGACGGAGCAGGCGGCCGCGGTCGCCGATCTCTTGTCGTGGGGCGCCGGCCTCGTCGTCGCGAGCGGGCCGCACTACCCGCAAGGCGTCAGCACCACCGGCAAGCTGGCATTCATGGGGCTGGGCGACTTCATGTTCGATCCGGGCTACGATCTGCCGCTGGAGGCGCAACAAGGCATGCTCGCGCTGGTCGATATCGAACGCAGAGCCATCACGGAGGCCTGGCTCTACCCGACCGCGCTCGACGGTGACGGCCTGCCGGTGCTGGTGCGCGACCCGGCAGCCCGCGTCTTCATCTCGCTCGTTGCCGGCTTGTCCCGAAGCCTCGATGGCTACGTGCTGCCGCTCAGCGGCCTCGCGCTCGTCCGGCCGGGACGTGCTGCAGCGCCCGCGTCCTCGATCAAGAGCCTCCGCCCCAAACGCGCCTCACCCGATCGATTAGATTGAAGGCGTGAGAGCACGCGCATGAACCCGGGGCTGATCTTTAGCTCGCTGCCCTTGATCGGCATCGTCATCGGGCTGCTGGGCGCGCGCGTTCGGCTGCTGCCGTGGATCGCCGCGGGCATCGTCACCGTGGCCTACCTGCTCTATCTCGCCTCGTTCGGCATCTATGCCGCGCAGTGCTGGGACTGCAGCGGCGACTTCACCGCAACGCGCGGCGACTCGTTCATGGTCAGTGCGCTCTTGCTCGGGCTTATGCTGCTGGTTACCATCGCAGGCATCGCCCTGGGCGCGCGCTTCAGCGTCGTGCTCGGCCGGCTCGTCGGCGCCGCGCGCGACGTCCGCGACAGCCTCCGCAACCGCGACGGCGACGCCCGCGACAACAGGCCTGGAGCATGAACCCGAAACGCATCGTCGCTGAAGGGTACGACCGCATTGCGGAAGGGCTGCTCGCTCGCTATCGCGCGACGCCGCCGTCGGGACGAAAGCAGGCGTACCTCGAACGCCTGATCGATGGCCTCGATCGCGACGCGCGCGTGCTCGACCTCGGCTGCGGCGCCGGCGAGCAATCGGCGTGGCTGAGCAATCGGGTTCGCGTCACTGGCGTCGACATCTCGCGCACCCAGGTTGCGCTCGCGCGCGACCGTGCGCCGGACGCGGCGTTCCTCCTCGCCGACATGTGCTCGCTGCAGTTCGGCTCGTCTTCGTTCGATGCGATCGCGGCGATCTACTCCATCATCCACGTGCCCCGCGAGGAGCAAGAGCCGTTGCTGCGCAACTTGCATTCGTTTCTGAAGCCGGGCGGCCGGCTCTTCGCCGTCTTCGGCACGACCGATTGGGTCGGTACGGAAGACAACTGGCTTGACCTCGGCGCGGAGATGTACTGGAGCCAGTTCGATAGCGAAACGAGTGCCGCGATGCTGCGCGCCGCTGGCTTCCGGCTAATCGGTTCGGAGCTGGTGCGGGACACCTTGGGCGAAGGCGCGCATCTCTTCGTCCTGGCGGAGAAGCCGGCATGACGCGCAGCACCGCCGCCACCGATTCCATCACCGACATCGCGGGCATTCGCGTCGGGCACTGGACGAACCGGCGCGCGGCGACCGGCTGCACCGTGGTGCTCGCGCCGCCCGAGGGCGCCGTCGCCGGCGTCGACGTGCGCGGCGGCGCGCCGGGCACGCGCGAGACCGACCTGTTACGGCCCGGATCGTTCGCCGAGCGCGCGAACGCCCTGCTGCTCACGGGCGGCTCCGCGTTTGGGCTGGACGCCGCGACCGGCGTGATGCGTTACCTGGAAGAGCAGGGCATCGGTCTGCGCTTCGGGAAGAGCTACATCCCGCTCGTCGCCGGCGCGGTCGTCTTCGACCTCGGCATCGGCAGCCAGAAGGTGCGGCCCGACGCCGACTCCGGCTATCGCGCCGCGCGCTCGGCGAGCAAGCGTCCGCCCGCGCAGGGCAGCGTTGGCGTGGGTACCGGTTGCACCGTCGCGAAGGCGGGCGGCATGGCGCGCGCACTCAAGGGCGGCGTCGGCAGCGCGTGCGAGCGCGTCCCGGGCGGCGTGCTCGTCGGCGCGCTCGTTGCCGTAAACTGCGGCGGCGAGGTCATCGATACCGATCGCGGGCGTGTCATCGCTGGGCCACGTGCGAACAAGCCCGGCAAGTTCCTCGACACGCTGGAGCTGATGCGCGCCGAGCGGTCGAACGCGCCCGGGCCGGGCGAAAACACGACGCTCGCCGTCGTCGCCACGAACGCCCAGCTCACGAAGGCGCAGGCGAACCGTCTGGCGTCCGTCTCGCACGACGGCATCGCGCGCGCGGTCCGTCCCGCGCACACGCTGAGCGACGGCGACACGATCTTCGCGCTCGCCACCGGCGAGGTAGCGCTCGACCCGTGGCGCATCGGTCACGTCCTCGAAGCGCTCACCGCGCGCGCCGTAGAGCGCGCGATCGCGCGCGCCGTCCTCTGCGCGACGGGCCTAGTGGGCATCCTGTCTGCAACCGAGTGGTCGAAGAAGATGTAGGGGAGGCCTTTAGGCCTCCCCTGACCTAGTCGGCCTGACAAGCAACATCCGCGCCTACCGCGCCGACGCCTCGCTCGTGCAAACGGATGTCGTGCTCGCGAACGCCCAGTCGAGCAGCTTCGTCGCATCGCCGTAACGATCGGGGCTCGCGAGCACGGAGACGATCAGCGTCCGCCCGTTGCGTTGCGCCGCCGCCACGATCGTCTGACCCGCCTTCTCCGTGTAACCGATCTTCACGCCGATGGCTCCCGGATACGCGCCCAGCATCTCGTTGCCGTTCCAGACCGCGGGGCCGGTCCACGCCGGCTGGTACGTCTTCGTGCGCACGATCGCGGCCAGCTCCGGATTGGCGAGCAGCGCCCGCCCCAGCTCCGCGATGTCGCGCGCCGACGTGTAGTGGTTCGTGTCATCGAGGCCGTGCGGATTGGCGAAGTGCGTGTTCTGCAGCCCCATCGCCTGCGCCTTCGCGTTCATGAGCGAGACGAACGCCGGCACGGTAACCGCCACCTGCTGCGCGATCTCGACCGCCGCGTCATTGCCCGAAGGCAGCAGCAGGCCGTAGAGCAGATCGCGCATGGAGAGCCGCATCCCCGGCTCGAGCCCCATCACCGACGAGCCGGTCGATTGCGACAGCAGCGCGCTGTTCACCTGCACGTACACCATGTCCGACAGCTGCGCGTGATCGGCGGCGACGAGCGCCGTCGCGATCTTGGTGAGGCTCGCGGGCGGGAGCTGCAGATCGGGGCTGTGGCTGAAGAGCAGCCCATCGCAGGCGTCCTCGATCACGACCGCCGCTCGGCCGCCGATCGCCGGCGGTGGCAGGTTGCCGGCAGAGAAGTCGGCGGGCGTGGGCGCAGGGGCCTGGACGCAGTTCCCGCCGCCGGCGCAACTTTCTGCCGCCGAGGCAGGGGCCTGTGAACGAACCGTCTCGCTGTGGCCGCTGCTCCCGCCCGAGGGCCAGCAGCGAAACGCCAGCACAACGAGGAGGAGCGCAAACGCGCCTAGTGCGGCCGGTCGGCGCCAGCGGCGGCGCGGCTGCCGTCGGCGCAAGTGCCAGTGCTCCGGCGGGCGCATCGAGACAACTCTAGCAGAGCACTCGCTGAGCGGCTAGAGGGCGTCGCATGGCACAGCGACCGCGACTTCGCTATACGTTCCACGTGCCATCGCAACAGAGCGCCGCCGTGCTCGCTCGCGCGTTCCTCGACGATCCAGCGTGGGTGTGGGCGGTCCCGAACGACGCGCGTCGCGAGCGCGTGCTCTCGTGGTTCTTTCGCGCCGCGGTGACGTACGGTCGCCGCGTCGGCGAAGTGCGCGTGAGCGAACGCGAAGACGCCGCCGCGATCCTGCTGCCGCCGCACAAGCCGCGCCTCGACGCCGGTCAGCTCATGCGCGTCGGTCTCTGGCAGATGGCCTATCGAGCGCGACCGGGCGGCTTCTCGCGCTTTCTCACGATGCGCCGCATGCTGGAAGAGCGCCACGACGTCGACGTCGGGCCGCGCCACTGGTACGTCTGGCTGCTCGGCGTCGATCCCCCGCACCAGCGCCAGGGCGTCGGCGGCGCGCTGCTCGACACGGTCTGCGCCGATGCCGACCGCGACGGCCTGCCCTGTTACCTGGACACGACGAACGAGCGCAACCTGGCCTTCTATCGCCGCCACGCCTTCGAAGTTGTCTCCGAGAGCTTGTTGCCCAACGGCCCGCCGCTCTGGACGCTGGTGCGCCCGCCGCGATAGTCGAACGGTGATCCATGGGCAAGGAGATGCTGACATCGCGGGCAGCGAGATCCTTCGCTGCCGTCCGCCTAGCGGCGGACTAGCCGCTCAGGATGACAACGTGATGGGCTTCGGCGTGACGAGAACGGCGTCGTAGGGGCGCACGGCTGTGCGCCCTGTCCGCCAAAGGCGGACGCTGGTAGTCGCGTTGATTCGTCGCTCTCGGCTGCCGCGCGCGGCACGGCCTGGTTCCTGGTTCCATATTCCTCGTTCCTGCATTACCGCCAGGGGCTCCACGCGCCGCCGATCGACGCGAAGTAGCGCAGCATGCCGCGCCGGTCGATCGGCATGCGCGCCGTCCAGCGCGAGCTGTGCGTATCGGGCTGCATCTCGCTCAGCCTGTCGCGCATCTGGTCGACGGCGTCGCGCTGGATCGCGCAGCGCCGCGCCTCCGCATCGATGCCGTAGAGCTGCGCGGACGTGAGGCCGAAGATTTTCGCCTTCAGCGCCGTCGTCAGCTCCGGATAGCCGTACTGATCGCGCAGCTCGGCATCGATCTGGAATGCGCGGAACGCGACGATCTGCGGCTGCGGCGCGCCGTACCAGATGCAGTCGGTGCCCCAGCACACGCGGTCCTCGCCGACATACTTCAGCAGCTTACCCAGCACGTGCGCGGCCTGCGTCGGGTCCGACATCACACCGCGCCACGTCGAGCCCAGCTCGGCCCAGACGTTGCTGTTCGGCGCGACGCCGTTATCCTGCAGGCTTTTCAC
>JBGQHA010000169.1:0-6164 GCA_041497735.1 Dehalococcoidia bacterium
GGCGCGAAGCGGTTCTTGAGGTCCTTCGTCACTTGCTCCGGCATGAGCTTCGACAGCTCATCGAGCGTCATGACGTGGTCCGGCCGGATGTCGGCGATCACCTGCGGCTCACTGTAGAGGCCGATCTGGTTGCCGGCGACCAGGAAGTCGCGGCCGTTGACGTTCGCCGCTTCGTCTGTGCAGAGCCAGACGACGACGGGCGCGATCGCCTCGGGCGGGTTCGCCTTCTCGAACGCCTTCAGCAGATCGGGGTTCATGCCGGCGGCGCCACCTCGAGAGGCGGCCTCGCGCATCTCGTCGCTGATCGTGAGCCGGGTTGCCGCGCGCGGGCGGATGGCGTTGCAGCGGACGCCGTAGCGGCCCATGTCGCGCGCGACCGTTCGCGTGAGGCCGATGATGCCTTCCTTGGCCGCGCTGTAGTTCGCCTGGCCCATGTTGCCCAGCCCGGACTCGGACGAGGTGTTCACGATCACGCCAGAGCGCTGCTGGCGGAAGACCGTGCAGGCGGCTCGCGTCACATTGAAGGTACCCTTGAGGTGCACCGCCAGGACGGAGTCCCACTCCTCCTCGGCCATGTTGAAGATCATGCGGTCGCGCAAGATGCCCGCGTTGTTGACGACGATATCGAGCCGGCCGAAGTTATCGAGGGCCTGCTTCACCATCTCTTCGCCGGTGGCGTACGTCGCGACGTTGCCGTAGTTCGCGATGGCGCGGCCGCCCTTCGCCTTGATCTCGTCGACGACCTGCTGGGCAGGCGTGTTGTCGCCGCCCTCCCCGTGCGCGCCGCCGCCGAAGTCGTTCACGATCACGGCCGCGCCCTCCTCGGCCAGCAGGAGCGCCTCGCCCCGGCCGATGCCGCGCCCGGCGCCCGTGACGATGGCAACGCGGTCCTTCAGTCGATTTCCCATCGGTATCCTCCCATAGCACGTGTGGAATGTTGCGCCACTCCTCCTGAGGCGGACCTAGCGGCCACCAGCATCGGGCGCGACGGTAGGTATAGCCGATAACCGGTGAAGGCGCAAGTACGGGATTACGGGCTAGACTGCAGCGTGCTCAATGCTGAGAATCCGTTAGTCATCTTCGTCAGTTCAGTCATGGACAAGCGCTTGGAAGACTTGGCTACTGAGCGCGACGCTGCCATACAAGCGATTTCCTCGCTTAGGATTACACGTCCATGGGCGTTTGAAAACGCCCCTGCCAGTTCAGATCCGCCAGTACAGACCTATTTGGAAAAGGTTGATGAATGCGATCTCTTCGTACTAATTCTAGGATCTGAGCTGACTGATCCGGTCGAACGAGAGTATCAGCGAGCAGTGAGCTTGGGAAAGCCGCGACTTGTCTTTATCAAGAACGTTTCAAAGAGGACACCGCGTGCAACTGAGTGGCTCTCCAAGCGGCAGGATGTGAAATATGCGCGGTTCTATACCTCAGACGACCTCGCAGACCAAGTTCTTGCAGCTGTGACGGACGAAGTGGTCCGATCTCATCGGCGTCTCAATCTGCAGAAGAAGGACTTCGAAGAGTTGGCGGCCGCCGTTACCAGTCAACCAGTGACCTTCATGGTCCGCACGATTGAAGCTCACGAGCTAAAGGAGATTGCGGAGTCCTTTCCTGAGCTGCACTCTCTGTATCCCGATTTCGAAAACTGGATCGACGGCAAGATTCCAGAGATCGGGAGAGGAAGGGCCAGTGCGTTTGTGGCCAGGTATGGGCAGGAAAATGCGGGCTTCGCGCTCGTTGTGGATAAGCAGCAAGGAGTGCGGAAGCTGTCTACTCTCTACATGAAGCCACGTTATCAGGGCCTAGGCATAGGGCCCCGCCTGCTTTACGGAGTAATCGAACAGGCTGCCCGAGACAAGATCTCGAAGTTATACGTCACAGTGTCCGAGGAAAGGCGCGAGCAACTAGAGGGACTTCTCTCTCATTTTGGATTCTATGTAGAAGGTGTTTCGGGTCGCCGATATCGAGAAAAGTCATGGGAATGGGTGTGGTCAAAGAGGCTTGTCCACGGACTACTTCGAAAGAATGATATCAGCAAATTCGTCCGGCGATACCTGCTTGAAGAACGAGGCTTCGTCGCGCGTCGAATAGGATCGGGACTCTACGAAGCTCGTCACCGCTATGACGATCTCGGGGGACTGCGCCAAGACACCTCACGCCTATTGGTAGCCTTCTCGGGAACGTCCAGGAGGACCTGCGCCGAAGCAAACGAGTAGCGGTCGACCTATCATCTCGTCTGATCTTCATCAGCTTAGAACCGTTCACTGAACCCATCCGAGACGAGGATACGATAGCTCTAGATCCACTTGACCTAGAGGTCATGTTCTTTCCTCTGTACGTCGAATTGGACTCAGACGGCCTCGTCATCCCCATTCAAGAGCGGTATGCACAGAGATTGATACCCCAGTCAGACCAGAGCCAATTCCTGGAACCAACTCGAGTTCAGTTGCGTACGGACAACGTGTACTATCGGTATCCGACTGCCTTCCATGGACTTAACCGAGCAAGCGCATTATTCTTTTATGAGACGAAGCGAGCAGCCGGTGAAAGTCGGCTAATCGGAGAAGCGAAATTGTTTGAATACGCAGTAGGGACGCCAGAAGACTTACTCGCGGCTTTTGGTCGCCTTGGCGTTTATCAACTTCAAAATCTACGCGATGCTGCCACTCGCAAGGGTGAGCAGCAGGGCAAGGCATTGGCGCTGCGATTCGACTTATACCGCGAGATTCCCAGAACGCTCAATCTGAAACAAATCCGGAGTGTCATGCGGTCATTTGATCCGCAGACAGCTCGGAGGATTGAGTTCTCAAACGTTCTTGAGCTAAGGAGGCTAGCAGGATGGAACGTCGATCCGCTGTCTTTGCGGTAAGGCCCGCCTTCGCTCGAGCGCTCATCGCTGGATCTAAGCGCTTTGAGTTTAGGCGCGTTAGACCGGCGCTTGACCGCGGCGACATCATTTTCGTCTATTCAACGTCACCCGAGAAAGCGATCGTAGGGACATTCATGTGCGGACAGATACTTGAGGGCAAGCCCCTCGGTCTGTGGAACAGACTGCGCAACCATGCTGGAACTTCGCGGCGCCATTTCCTTGAGTACTTTGCCGACGCAGACGTCGCGTTTGCCATTGAAGCGACGAGTCCGATAGCTTGGTCAGAGCCTCTCTCGTTGGCAAGAATACGAAAACGTCTTCCTGGATTCAATCCGCCACAGTCCTACCGCTATATTCTGGAGACGGATTCGCTCGGCCAGCTGATTAGCGCACACAGTCCGCTGTAAGACCCGCGGCAGCTAGAACGACCAGCCGTAGATGCGCTCGGCGTCTCGCTTGACGTCCGACCTGCAGTCGGGGTGGGCGATGGCGAGCAGCTCGCCGATGCGCTGGCGGAGCGTCTTGCCGCGCAGCGTCGCGATGCCCCACTCAGTCACGACGTAATCGACCGCGGTGCGCGGCACGGTCACCGGCGCCGCTTCGCTCAGCGTGGCGAGGACGCGCGAGCGGCGCTCGCCTGCCTTCGTCACGTAGGACGAGGGCAGGACGACCACGCTGCGGCCCTCATCGGCGTGGGCGGCGGCGATGGCGAACGCCGTCTGACCGCCGGGCCCGGTGTACGGCCAGGGGCCGGTCGCTTCGCCGTTCACCTGGCCGGTGAGATCGACCTCCATCGCGTTGTTCACGGCGACGAGTCGCGGCTCCTGCACGAGGAGGTTGAGATCGTCCGTGTAGGTAAAGTCGTACAGCTCGAACGTCGGGTTGTTGTCGATGTACGCGAGCTCGTCCTTCGGGATGAGCGAGATGCCTGTCGCGACGACCTTGCCCGGATGGATCGACTTCTTTCGCCCCGTGACGGCCCCGCCTTCGATGAGCGCGGGAATGCCGCCGGACAGCAGCTCGGTGTGGATGCCGAGGTCGCGACGGTGCGAAAGAAACGGCGCGAGCGCGGCCGATACCGCGCCGGTGCCGATCTGCACCGTATCGCCGTCGTGGATGAGCTCCATGCCGACGAGCGTGCAGATCACCTCGGCGATGGCGATCTCCTCCTCGTTGCGCACGCCGGCGCGTTCCATCGCGGCGCGCACCTTGCGGCGTGTGTCGTCGTCCTGCGCGACGAGGCGGTCGATGCGGTCGACGTGGATGCGATTGGCGCCGCCGGTGCGGATGGCGCCCTCGTTCAGCTCCGCGATGATCGTGCGGCTGTTGTCGGCGAAGGTGGGGTTCATCCAGAGCGCGCTGCCGAACGAGCACCAGCCCTCCTCGTCGGGCGGCGACACGACGCAGAGGTGGTAGTCGAACGGCCCGACGCCGTGCGGCAGCCGGCCGGCGCGCCACAGCGCGTACGGGAGGTAATCGACCGTGCCGTCGCGGACGGCGCCGCGGTCGACGTTCGTCACGAAGGGGCTCATCTGGCGAAACGCCTGCGGGCGGCCTGCTTCGCGCTGGGCGTCGAACGAGAACCACGGAAAGGCGCTGACGAAGTGGAAGACGCCGACGTTCTCGAGCTGCGGCGCGCGGTTGGCGAGCGCGGTACAGAGCTGGGGCGGCATGCCATCGAACATGCCGACGGTGACGGACTGGCCGGAGCGCACGTCGGCGACGGCGTCCTCGGCGGAGACTAGCTTATGGGCGTACTTCTGGCGCCAGTCCATAGCGAGAGCAGGATACGAAGAGACGGGAGGGGCAGGCAAGCGCGGCGTATACTTGCCGACAGCAGAGACCGGAAGTAAGCTCGTTTCTGCACGAAGTCCTGATCTAGGTGGTAGTAGATGCCCTTTCCTAGCCGAAACGAACTCGAACTGCCTATCCTCATGGAATTAGAGGCGGCGGGCGGTGAGTTGCGGCCGACCGCAACTCTGTTTAGGGAACTCGCGACCTACTTCCCCCAGCTCACCGAGGAAGACCTCCAAGCCAGAAACCGGACGGGCATCAACACTTGGGAAAATCGAGTGCACTGGGCACGCCTAAAGCTGGTGCACAAGGGTGAACTCGACCGGACGCGCTACGGAGTATGGCGTATCACCGAGAAGGGACATGAGCGAATCCGAAGTGAAGTCGGAGAAGCCAATCAAGCGAGGGAGACGAAAGAGAGTCCGCACAGCAAGATAGCTCGGCAACTCGACGAGATCGGTCGAATCCTAGGACACTACGCACGCAGGGAATTTCGGGAAGGTCCCTACAGCTTCGACGTGATCTGGAAGGATTCTGAACGGCTGCCGCGCGCGACACACGTGTTCGAGGTGCAAGACAAGGGCAATCTCGTTGAGGCTGTGGCGCGACTAAAACATGCCTACGATAGCTGGGGCTCTCGACTTTTCTTAGTCGTTACCGGGGAGAGGGATCGCGCACGGGTCGAGAAGATGCTCGTGCCTTTGTTCTCAGGAACATTTCATGAGATCGGCTCGCTAGTATCGATCCTGAGTCCGTCCGATGTTGAAGAAATTCATTCAATGCTAAATCGATACAAGAGTGTTATGATCCGATTCGTTGCCCGATAAGGAGCGCACCATGAAAGTCTATGCCGTCGTTGAACTGTATGATGGTGTTCCACAAGACGTCGCTGTATACGCAGATGCGGAACTTGCTCGGGAGAGAGCCCTTGAGACCGCTCGAGAGTTCGACCTGCTAGATGTTCCGCCAGACTGGCACGTGAGCTACGGCCTATGGAATGCTCACGCCGGATCGTCGCGGTATTGGCGGCACCATTGGTACGACGATCAACGCGACGTGGTCGTCGCAGAACGGGAGCTGAGCTAGGACGCCTCCACCGCGCCCGCATCCGCCAGGATAGTCTCCAGGCGCGCCGTTAGCTCAGCGCAGGAGCGGACGCGGAGCTTGCCGAGGGCCATCTGGTGCGCCGAGCCGTCGAGGGTGCGTACGGTGAAGCGCACGTCGTCGTCGCCGGGGAAGTCGCGCAGGGCGGCGAGAACGCGGTCTAGGCGGTCGCGGTCTGCGTCTTCGTCCTCGGTCTCGCGCAGCTCGATGCGCAGGGAGCGCGTGGCTGTCGCGACGGGGTTGCTGGTCGCTGGTCGTTTGTTGCTGGTACGGTCGTCGCGCTGGGTGGCGGGTCGTGGGTCGCGGGTCGCGGAGCGCGGGCCTTCGACAGGCCCAGGTTGAGCGTTCGATGCCACAGGCGGCGGGTTCTTCCTGTACTCGGCGGGCGGCTCCGCGA
>JBGQHA010000170.1:0-6148 GCA_041497735.1 Dehalococcoidia bacterium
GAACGTGCGCGTGGCGGTGGCTGTGAATGACGCCGTCGGCGTGAACGTAGCTGTCGGCGGTACTGGTGTCGACGTGCGGGTGGCCGTCGGCGTGAAGGACGCCGTCGGCGTGAACGTGCGCGTGGCCGTCGGCGTGAACGAAGCCGTGGGCGTGAAGGTCGAGGTCGAGCCCTGGGACGGGAAGGTGGCTGTCGGACTTTGGGTGCCGGTGTTGGTAGGCGTAAACGTCGGCGTGAATGTGCGCGTCGCGGTGGCGGTCGAAGCCATGAATGTCGGCGTCGCGGTAGGCGAACCAGCGCAGGCGGCGGCGGCCGCCGCTGGGGCCTGGATCAAGCCGTATCCATACCAGGTGTCGCGGCCGTCGAGCACGCCGGCGACGAGCGGGTTATCGAGGTCCTTCGCGGTGGAGTCCATGATGCTGCGCACCTGCACGTTGGTGAGGCTCGGGTTGCAGCCGAGCAGCTCGGCGACGAGCCCCGTTACGTGCGGCGTAGCCATCGATGTGCCGCTGAGCGAAGCGTACGCTGTGGTGCTGCCGATGTACGACGCGTAGATACCGACGCCTGGCGCAGCGATCTCGACCTTTGGGCCGCTGCTGGAGAAGCAGGCTCGTGTGTCGGTGCTGTCCGTGGCGGCGACGGCGATCGATTCAGGGTAGCGGGCAGGCCAGCCCACGCTATCGCTTGTGCCGGCGCACGAACCGGAGTTCCCTGCGGCGACGACGATGGAGAGGCCTGCATTGTACGCGTTGGTGAACGCTTGCTGGACGGCGCTACCGGAGTCGGTCGTCGAGCCGAGGCTCAGGTTGACCACGCGCACGCCGTCGGTGAGGGCGCGGTCGAGCGCGGCGATGACGTCGCCATAGCTGCCGCTCCCGTTCGCGGCGAGCACCTTGTACACGCAGAGCGTGGCGCTGGGCGCCATACCGACGACACCGGTTTCATTGTCTTCGGCTCCGATGATACCCGCGACGTGGCTGCCGTGGCCGTTGTCGTCGGTGGGATCCGTGTCGTGGTTGACAAAGTCGTAGCTGCAGGCGGCGCTGTAGTTGCCGTCCAAGTCCACGTGCGTCTTGTTGATGCCGGTGTCGATGATGCCAACCTTGACGCCGGCGCCGCGGATGCCGGCGGTGTGGTTGGTGCCCGCGCCGACGTGATTGACGCCCCATGATGCGGTGAGCTCCGCGTCGGTGGCGTGGACCTGGCCGTCCAGCTCGATGCTGGCGACGCGGCTGTCGGCGGCGAGCGCGGCGAACTGATCCAGACTAACCTCGACGTCGACGGCGCGAGTGACGTTGTAGTGGTGTCGGACGCTGCCGCCGTGACTGCGAACGAGATCGTCCTCTCGCGCGCGGTCCGCGGGCGTGCCGGAGTCGCGGAAGGTGACGAAGACACGCATCGACCCGCCCGTGGGGCCGGGCGGCGGGGCGGGCCGGGAGGCGACCGCAGGCGAGCGCCGTCCAACGGCGAGGAGGGTGAGAGCGAGGAAGACGACGGTGAGTAGCGGGAATAGCTTCCGGCGGACGCTCAAGGGTAGTCCAATTCCATAGGCTCAATCGAGTATAGCAACGAAAGGGGTGCTCCTGAGTTACTGTCGGCCGGAGGGCAGATTCATGAAGAGGGGTGGCTTGCCTGGCCTGAGCCTTCTGATATACTCCCGCTGGGCCACGGCCGGAACCGGCCAGGCAAGAGAAGGAGAAGCGCCCCGATTTCGGGGCGCGCAGTATGTCAGCCTTCGTCGTAATCGGCGGCCAGTGGGGTGACGAGGGGAAGGGCCGCACAGTCGACCTCCTCGCGCAGGAAGCCACCATCGTCGCCCGCTACTCGGCGGGAGACAACGCGGGCCACACGATCATCAACCATCTGGGCAAGTTCGTCCTGCACCTGGTGCCGGCAGGCATCTTCTACCCCGATAAGCTCTGCCTCATCGGCAATGGCGTCGTGATTAATCCGGCCGTCCTGCTGGACGAGATCAAGCAGCTCGAATCGCGCGGCGTGAGCACGCGCAACCTCTATGTGAGCGACCGCGCCCAGGTGCTGATGCCCTACCACCAGCTTCTGGATGAGCTGGAAGAGAATGCCCGCGGTGATTCCGCGCTCGGGACGACGAAGCGTGGTGTCGGGCCGGCGTTCGTCGACAAGGTCGCGCGCGAAGGCATCCGCATGGCGGAGCTGATCGATCCGCCGGCGCTGCGCGCGCAGCTCGAGTACTTGCTACCGCTGAAGAACCGGCTGCTGGAGAAGCTCTACGGAGCGAAGCCGCTCGACCTGGACGAGGTGTACAGCAAGGCCGTGGAGTACGGTTGTCAGCTCAAGCCCTACGTACGCGACACGTCGCTCGTGCTGCACGAGGCGCTCGATCGCGGTGAGCGCGTGCTGCTCGAGGGCGCGCAGGGCAGCCTGCTCGATCTCGACGCCGGCACGTACCCGTACGTCACGTCGTCGACGCCGTCGTCGCTGGCGGCGGGCGCCGCGATCGGTGTCGGGATCGGCCCAACGCAGATCGAACGCGTCGTGGGCGTCTACAAGGCCTACATGACGCGTGTCGGCAACGGCCCGATGCCGACGGAGCTGCTGGACGAGACGGGCGAGATCCTGCGCAGGGAAGGCCCGGCGCCGGAGTTCGGCGCGACGACGGGCCGGCCGCGCCGCTGCGGCTGGTTCGACGCGGTGGCCTCGCGCTACAGCGTGCGCGTGAACGGCGTGACGAACGCGACGCTGACGCGCCTCGATGTGCTCGATAACTTCCCAGCGATCTCCGTCTGCACAGCGTACGAGATTGACGGCAAGCGCCTGGAGTCCTTCCCGGCGACGGCGGCGCTGTTCGCGCGCGTGAAGCCGGTGTTCGAAGAGCACCCGGGCTGGCGCAAGGACACATCGGGCGCGCGCAAGTTCAGCGACCTGCCGAAGGAAGCGCAGCGCTACGTGGAGCGCATCGAAGAGCTGCTGGGCTGCCGGATCACGGTGGTGTCCGTCGGGCCGGAGCGCGAGCAGTTCATCGAACGCTAGGCGGTTGCTCCGTCCGTCACAGACCCGCGAACGTCCTCTCCGCGATCTCGACCACATCGTTGGGATAGAACGCGCTCGCGAACCTTCGTAAGCTCTCTTCCCGCTCCGCACCCTCGTCGCCACCCTCGAGCAGCAGGCGGTCGCAGTAGACGGCAATATCCTCGACAACTCGCTGGCAGCGGTAGTAGGCGAGCGCTTCGGCGTCCACAGTGGCCGCGCCGTAGCCACGATAGAAGGCGGCCGCCTCTTCCGGGCGGTTCCATACGCCGCCGACTCCGCCACCGACGAACATCAGGTCGCGCTCCTTGGCCGCCAGCGCCGCGTCGTCCCAGTCCACGATGAACAGCGATCCCGTGTTGTCGATCAGGACGTTGCCCGCGTGAAGGTCGCCGTGGGTGGGGACCGATGGCAGCGCCCTGTGGCGGAGCGACGCCGCAAGCAGCTCGGCGTGCTCCACGAGCGCCTTGATCTGCCGCCGTTTGGTTGCGAGAAGCGAGATAAGCTCCCGCGCGACGTTGTCCTCCTGGCTGCGTGGCGGTTCGGCCGCCAGGTAGCCGAGCGCCGTGCTGCGCGAGGCGTTCGAGTACGTCTCGCGGCGCATCTTCTCGCTCACTGTAGGCGGCAGGTTCGCGTCGTGCACGGCCCGGAGCACGGCGCCAAAGGAGGTCCACTGTTCTTCGGTCAGCGGCCTAAGAAAGCCGTTTTCTCCCTCGACGAAGGGGAAGAGAGTCGCTGTCAGATCCCCGATTCGGCCCGAGGAGTGACCGTCGCGCGTGCTCACCGGCGCGACCATCTGCCTGATGCCCGCGTCGGCAAGATATCGAGCGAGCGGCGGGCTCCCGGGTTGTTCCTGCCTGAGCTTGAGGAAGTATCGCCCTTCATCGCTATCGATGCGATAGACCGTTACCTCAGCATCCCCGCCATCAGCGAGACTGATGTGGCGCACATCGATCCCGTACACGTCGCGAATGTGCGCAACCACCTGTCTGACGGCGACATCCGGCTTGGGCGACATCGTCTGAACATGGTAGTGCATTCAACCGCTGCGAAGGGCTACAATGGCGACGACATGGGCGAAGCGATCAATCCCTGGCTGCATATCTTCGCGGCGACGGTCTGGGTGGGGCCGCAGGTGTTCTTGTTCGCCGTGGCGATACCGGCGATCCGCACTGTCGAAGACGTGAAGGAACGCGCACGGCTGATGCGGCTGATCACCACTCGGTTCGGCTACCTGGCCTGGGGCGCGATGGTGCTGCTGATCATCACAGGCATCGGCAACGTCGCCGAGCTGGATAACCGGAGCTTCCTGTTGCACCACCATTGGGGCGTGATCTTCCAGGTGAAGATGACGCTGGTGGTCCTCACGGTCCTGCTGACTGCGGTGCACAGCTTCGTCATCGGGCCGCGCATGCTGGCGATGCAGGAAGCGGCCGCCGGCGCGGACCAGATCGCGTCGATGCGACGCGTCTCGATGATCGTCTCGATGGTCAACGCCGTCCTGGCGCTGGCGATCCTGTTCTGCGCGGCGCTGCTGGGTACGAAGTTCGCGGCGCGGTAGACGGCGTAGCCCCTGGATCAGCCGGATTAGGGGCTGGCTCAGTTCTTGGGCATGGTAATGCCTCGGACGTGCGAGGTGAGATTCCTCGCTGTCGTCCGCCAAGCGGCGGACTAGCCGCTCGGAATGACGGAGGAGGTGTCTCGCTGCCGCACCTCGCCGAAGATGCCGGAGTTGGGCCATGCGTTGACGTTAGGCGAACAAATCCGTGGCGGGCGCGTCGCCGTCGTAGGGCGGCCGGGCGCGATGGTACCACTCGACCCGCTGGCCGTTCGCTGCCAGCATGGCGAAGAACTGGCGCGCGTCCTCCTGGCTGCTGTGGCAGGCGAGCGCGGCGAGCTTCTTCTCGAAGTAGCCCGTGATATCGATGTGGTGCGTCGGCTGGGCTTCCGGGCCGTCGACGTTCAGCTGCTTCGCCCACTCGCCGTCGAGGGCGATGTAGAAGATGCTGACGTCGCGCGCGCCCAGCTCGGCGGCGCGCATGGTGGCGTGGTGCGCGGCGATGTGGTCGGCGTGGCGGGTGAGGCCGAGCGGACCCACGGTGATGACGGCGTCGATGGCGCCCTGATCAACCGCGCGCACGACGTGGCCTGCGAGCTCGTCGACGCTCGTCTGGTCGAGCTCGCCGTCCATGTACTCCAGAATCGTGACGTTGCGGATGCCGAGCACAGCGGCGGAAGCGCGCGTCTCGTATGTGCGCAGCAAGCCCAGCGCGTCCGGCGTATCGGCGGACGGGAGCTGCGTGCCGCGCTGGCCGCGCGTGAACGTCAGCAGATCGACCGGCACGCCCGCCGCCGTGTAGCGCGCGATGGTTCCGCCGGGGCCGAACGCCTCGTCGTCGGGATGCGCGGTGACGCAGAGGATCGCGGGCATGACGGCACAGCGTAGCACGGGGGCGTGGGCGGGAGCGATGCGATAAGCTGGGCCACGATGGATCTCGGCATCATCGGCCTCGCGCAATCTGGGAAGACGTCGCTCTTCGAGGCGCTCACGCGCGGGCACGCGCACACGGCGTCGTTCGGCTCGATGGAGCCGAGCGTCGGGTCGGTGAAGGTGCCGGACGACCGGCTGGACCGGCTCTCCGTCCTGCTGCACGCGAAGAAGGTGACGCACATCGAGGTGCGCTTTCTCGACTTTCCGGGCAGCCTGGCGCTGCGAGGCGAGGGGCCGGGCGCCGCGTACCTGGCGGCGCTCGCCCAGTGCGACGCGCTGGTGCACGTGGTGCGCGCGTTCCGGAACGAAGCGGTGCCGCACCCGGAAGGCAGCATCGACCCGCACCGCGACATCGCGGAAGTGAACGTCGAGCTGACGTTCGGCGACCTCGCGGCGCTCGAGAAGCGGCACAGCAAGCTGGAGATCGAGGTGCGGTCGGCGCGCCCGGGCGAACGCGAGGCGGGCGAGCGCGAGCTGGCGCTGCTCGCGCGGCTGCGCGCAGGGCTGGAGAACGAGGTGCCGCTGCGCGCGCAGGAGCTGTCGCTGGAGGAACGGCGCATGATCGGCGGGTACCAGCTGCTGACGAACAAGCCGCTCATCATCGTCGTGAACATCGAGGAATCGGACGTGGGGCGCGCGAGCGAGATCGAGC
>JBGQHA010000171.1:0-6087 GCA_041497735.1 Dehalococcoidia bacterium
GCGGTACTGGTCGAACTCGTAGGTCAGGCAGCAGAGGAGCCGGCCGCAGGCGCCGGACAGCTTCGATGGATTGAGCGGCAAGTCTTGCTCCTTCGCCATGCGGATCGAGACCGTGGGAAACGATGTCAGCCAGGAGCTGCAGCAGAGCCGCTCGCCGCAGCGGCCGATCCCATCGACGATCTTCGCGCGGTCGCGGTCGCCAACCTGCAAGAACTGCACCCGGACGTTCAGCTCCGTCGAGAGCGTGCGCGACAGCGGCCGGAAGTCGATCCGGTCTTCGGAGGTGAAGTAGAAGGTGATCTGCGCGCCATCCAAGCTGTAGTCGCCGCCGACGATGCGCATGTTGAAGCCGTCATCGATCGCGCGCCGGCGCACCGTCGCTAGCTGGTCAGCGGCCCTTTTTTTTAGCTCCTGCGCTTTCTCCAGGTCTTCGGGCGCCGCGATCCGCAGGATCGGCTTCAGGCTTTCCTTAATCTCGCTTGCGATAACCTGGCCCGGCGCGATGACGACGCGACCGATCTCCCGCCCGTGCGAGGTGTCGACGACGACGTAGTTGCCCACATCCAGCTCGAAAGCGCGGGCATCGAAGTAGTAGATCCGGCCGGCTTCCTTGAAGCGGACACCGACCGGCGTCCGTTGTTGGTCTGTCATCTCGCAGGCCGCGACTCGACCCGCCTTGGGCGGGGAATCGCGCGCCTCCTTTCGGTTAGCGGCGCGAAGCGGCGGGCAGCTCCAGGAGCATGACCTCCAACGCCAGCGTGGGGCTGGCGTGCTCCTCCAGATTCCTCCGGCCGTTGTTGATGGCCGTCAGCGCCCGCACGGCGCCGGTTACTCCGTATTGTGACGCCTGAGCGCGCAGCGTGTCCAGCCGCTCGCTCTCGGCGGCGAGCGGCTCCTGGCCGGCCGCCGTGACGAGCACGTCGCGCCACCAGGCTGACCAGCCCTCGAGCGCGCCCCGCACGAATTGAGCGTCTCGCGAGAACCGAGCCCCGAGGCCGGACGCGTAGCTGAAGCGCTTGGTGTAGTCCCCGGCGACGACCACCTCGATCTCGTCTAGAAGCCGTTCCCGCTCGATGAGCAGGCGCTCGTCCTGGAGCACGTTCACCGCCCAGCCAAGGCGGCCTTGCGCCAGCCGGGCCAGGTTCGCCGCCTGCGCCGGCTCTGCGCCCCAGCGATCGCGCAGCGCCTGTTCGATCGCCTCCCGCGGAACGCCGCCGAAGGCGATCCGGCGGCAGCGCGAGCGCACGGTCTCCGCCAGGCGCTCCTCGTGCGCCGAGATGAGGACGAGCACCGTGTTGGGCGCCGGCTCCTCGAGCGTCTTCAGGAACGCATTCGCCGCCTCGACCGTCATCGCTTCCGCCGGGTCGATGATGACGACTCGGTAGCGCGCATCGACCGTCGTGCGGCTGACGACGCGCTCGATGCGGCGGAGCTGGCAGATGCGGATGTCGCGCGAGTTGTCGGCGCTGTGGTCGCGGTGGTCCGACTCGTCGCACAGGCCACCAACGGTCACCCACTCGATGTCCGGGTGCTTGTCTTCCTCGATCAGCCGGCAGGTACGGCATTGCCCGCACGGACGATCTTCGTCCGCCGTGCAGTTCAGCGCCTGGGCGAACCGGCGCGCCGCCGTCGCGCGGCCGACGTGCTCCGGCCCCGCGAAGAGGTAGGCATGCGACAGCCTGGACGGATCCTCAACCGCCCGGCGCAGGACGGTGAGCGCGCGCTCCTGCCCGATGATAGACCAGGCGCTACTCATTCCATATGTCCGCGCGCATGAGGTCTTCGTACGTCTCCCGGCGGCGCACGAGGCGCGCGTGGCCCGCGCGCACGACGACAACGGCGGGCCGCTGCGAGAGGTTGTAGTTGCTCGCCATCGCCAGGCAGTACGCCCCCGATGCGGGCAGTGCCAGCACGTCGCCCGCGGAGAGCGCCGGCAGTTCGATGTCCTTGATCAGCACATCGCCTGACTCGCAGTACTTCCCGGCGATGGTCACGCGCTCCGCCGGCGGCTCCGTCGCGCGGTTCGCGACGAGCGCCTCGTAGCGGGCGTCGTACATCGCCGGACGGATGTTATCGGCCATGCCGCCGTCGACCGAGACATAGGTGCGCACACCCGGGATCTCCTTGCGAGCGCCAACCGTGTACAACGCGACGCCCGCGCGCGCGACGATCACCCGGCCCGGTTCGACGAAGAGCATCGGCTCCGGCAACGCATGTCTCGCCAGCGTCTCGCGCAGCGACTCGGCGACGGCCTGGGCGTACTGCGCGGCGCTCGGGGCGGGCTTGTCGCGGACGTACTGCGCCGCGAAGCCGCCACCGACGTTGTACTCGCGCAGCTCCAGCCCGTGACGGTCGCGCATGTCGCGAGCGAAGGCGATCATGACCTCGTTCGCCTGCCAGTACGGCTCCAGCTCGAAGATCGGCGAGCCGAGATGGTAGTGCAAGCCCAGCACCTCGAGGTGCGGCGCTGCCAGCGCCTGTGCGACGGCCTGCTCCGCCTTGCCGCCCTCCATCGTGAAGCCGAACTTCGCGTCGACGATGCCCGTCGTCGTCTTAGCGTGTGTGTGCGGGTCGACGCCGGGCGATACGCGCACGAGCACGGGCTGCCTTCGCCTCGCCTCGCCGGCGATGCGCGGCAGCAGCTCGAGCTCGCGGAAGTTATCGATGACGATGCGGCCCACGCCCGCCTCGATGGCCTCACGCAGCTCCTGCTCCGACTTGTTGTTGCCGTGGAAGATGATGCGCTCCATCGGGAAGCCAGCCGCGCGCGCGACCGCAAGCTCGCCGCCCGAGACCACGTCCATGCCTAGCCCCTCCTCGGCCACGAGAGCGGCCAGCCAGCGCGCCAGATACGCCTTCGAGGCGTAGGCGACGGCGCTGGGCGCGTACTGCTCGGCGAACGCCTCGCGGTACTCGCGACAGGTCGCGCGCAGCTCGTCCTCATCGAAGACGTAGAGCGGCGTCCCGAACTCGCGCGCCAGCTCGACGGCGTCACACCCGCCGAGCGCGAGGTGGCCGTCGGGCGTCACGTCCGCGGTACGCGGGAAGATGGGAACAAGTGTGGGATCCAGGGAGGGCATTGTCTGACCAGTATACCGATGAACAACGCCGAATGATCCTTTGCCTTCGGCGAAGGAGAGGGGTTGGGTGAGGGAGGTTCCTAGCTCATCGCGCCCATGCCGCCATCGGAGTTGCTGCCCATCGTCATCGTGGGCAGCAGGCCCGGCAGGAAGATCACGAGCGCTCCGTAGACGACGAGCCCTATCGCCGCCACGCCCGCCACCTGCCGGCCCAGCGGCGTCGACTTCTCAGCAAAGATAAGGAGCGTGATGAGTGCCATCGCCCCCACGTTCATCATGCCCAGCGGGAACAGAATGACGAAGAGCATCCAGCAGCACCCGAGGCAGTACAGCCCGTGCTCCATCCCCATGCGGAACGCGCCTAGATGGCCGTCGCGCCAGGAGGTCATTACGAACGCCATGGGCGTCCGGCACTTGGCCAGGCAGGCGTACTTCAGCGGCGAGAGCTGGTAGAGCCCGGCCAGGACGAGCACTCCGCCGCCGATGCGCGCCGCGTTGTCCATCAGCCAGCCGGAGCGGCCGGCCAGCGATTCGAGACCGACGGCGACGCCGTACGCCAGCACGCCGAACAGCGTCCAGACGACGAGATACGACGCCGTGAACAGCCACGAAGGCACAAAGGGCCGCCGCTGGGCCCTGCGGTTCTCGTTGACGCGGGCAAAGGTCAGGATCATCGGCGCTGCCGTCGGGAACATCATCGCCACCATCATTGCCACCCAGATGGCGACGAAGAGCGGGGCGCTCATCCCCATGGTGAGCGACATGTCGCCGTCGCTGGTGGCCCACTGCCAGACCAGCAGCGCCCAGGCACCCGCGGCGAGCAACAGCAGCGACGCCAGAATGACGTTACGCTCGCGGAGAAGGGGATAGGAAGCGGTGGTGGTAGCCATCAGCGATCAGCCTTCAGCGTTTCGCACAGCCCGTGCATTCAGCAATGCGCCGGTCGTCGCGACGAAGAACGGCACGCAGTAGGTCAGCGGGATCTTCCATACCAGGACGGCCGGAAACGTCCCCTGCGCCATCAGGTTCCCTTGATTGATCGCCGTCAAGATCGTCCCCACGATGAGACCGATGATGAGTGACCGGCGCAGCATCGGCCGGTAGAGGAGCGAGCAGCGCAGACACCTGACGATCCTTCCCTGCTCCGCCCGCAGCTCATATGCCGGGTTGCGCAGCTCGACGCGGCAGCGGCCGCAGACCGTCGCGACTGCTACGCCTTCCAGTTGAAATTGTGCAGGGTACCGGAGTCCCCTTCCCAACCGCGCATGTCGGGGTCGGCCCAGCGGCTGCCTTTGGCGCTCGCGAGGTCCATGCTGTCGATCTGGAAGCCGGCCTGCGCCGCCGCTCCTTGCACCTTTGTCGGCTGTCCGGTCGGATCCTTCATCGGCTTCAACGAGGCGCGGCCGATGTTGCCCACGACGAGAGAGGGATTGTCGCCCCACTGCAAGTCGATGTTCACAAATTGCGCCGGGAGCCATTTTGTGACTACGGCACCGAATAGACCCTCCAAATGCCCGCCTTTCCGGCCACTGAAGATCGCCTCTAGCTCCCGCCGCTGCTCTGCGCTGGCGCGCTCATCGATGTATAGCCGAGCAGTACCATTGCCAGCGAAGAAGTTTGCCGGCCACTCGGCGCCGAGCGCTACCTTGGAGCCGCCCAGGTTAACGCCATCCGAGCTGCCTTCCCGAATATCAAACCCGAAGGCGCCTCCGCACCAACCCTTATCGGGCTCGACTTCTGGACCAAGCCAGCAGGGGCACAACATCGTACAGCTGCACAACTCCATGCTCCGTCCGCTTACGCTCCAAGCCATGAGAGTTTCTCCTTCCAGATCGTTGCAGGCCTACCAGCGCCGCCACTCTAACATCGAGCGGCCAGATTCGTCAAACGGCCGCCCAAGTTAGCCGAACCAGAGTGCCTTCCCCTTGTCCGCTCGTGCGCACGCGGCCCTCGCGCTCGAGTTTGCAGAGGTGGGAGAGCACCTGGCTCTGCGCCATGCCCAGCACTCGCTTGTCCAGCTCCGGGTAGGAGAGGGGGCAGGGGTGAGGGAGTTCCGCTGACCGCTACTTCGGCTTTGCGTACTCGGCAAGGCCGGACCAGTCGACGCTGACCCAAGGCTCATTGCCGACGACCCAGGCGTCGTGGCCGGGAGGGCATATGAAAACGTCGCCCGGGCCGGTGTCATACTCTTCGCCGCTCGACATCTTCATCTTCGCCCGGCCGGAGATCGTGTAGCCGAAGTGCGGCGCTTCGCACCACTCGGTCTTCGCGATCGGCTTCACATGCTTCGACCACTGCCAGCCAGGCTCGAACGTCGCCCGGCCGACCATGCCGCTGCCGATCTTGACGACCTCCACCTTGCCCTTCTCGAACGGCCGCGTCTCGTCCGGAGAGTTCAGGCTCTTCATCTCAGCAGATGCCATGATGGACTCCTTCCTCATTCAGAAGCGGATCGGTACTGAAAGGACGTTGCCCCAGCAAGAGGGATCATATTGCCAGCCGCGCGTCCGGTCAACAGGCGGACGGGGCTGATTCGTGACAACTGTGCGCTAGACCACCTCTACCCGCGTCTCCGCGCCCTGCCCTGCCGCCCTCACGCGGCCCTCGCGCGCTCTCCCTCACCCCGACTCCCGTCTCCCCTCTCCCTTGGGGAGAGGGGTCGGGGGAGAGGGCCCGTGCCACCTTGCGTTTCGCTCTCTCCTCCCAACACCATATTCTTGCCGGATAGCCCTTCCAGGGAAGGGGCAGTACCTTAACAGCAAGAGCCCGCGCTCCAGCCGAGCATCGGAAAGAATTCAATCAAGAAAATCGCCCGTCGCAGATTCAGATCGAGGCATTTATCTTCAGTTTTTCAGGAGACAATCAAAATCCGCGTCTCCGCGCCCTGCCCTGCCGTCCTCACGCGGCCCTCGCGCTCCAGCTTCGAGAGGTGGGAGAGCACCTGGCTCTGCGCCATGCCGAGCAGGCGCTTGTCCAGCTCCGGGTAGATCGCGCGCACCATCGCGCC
>JBGQHA010000172.1:0-6006 GCA_041497735.1 Dehalococcoidia bacterium
ATGCGCCAGGTTGAGGTGATGGTGAAGGGGCCCGGCTCCGGCCGCGAGGCGGCCATCCGCTCGCTCGAATCCGCCGGCCTCGCCATTCTGAGCATCCGTGACGTCACGCCGATGCCGCACAACGGCTGCCGGGCACGCAAGAGGCGCCGGGTCTAGGAGGAACGATGGGACGATACACCGGACCCGTTTGCCGGCTCTGCCGTCGATACGGAGACAAGCTCTACCTAAAGGGCACTCGTTGCCAGACGCCGAAGTGCGCGTTCGAGCGGCGGCCTTCGCCGCCGGGCCAGCAGAAGTTCGCGCGCCGGCGCCGCATCTCGGACCGCGCGCTCCAGCTCCGCGAAAAGCAGCGCGCCCGCGCCACCTACGGCATTCTGGAGCGCCAGTTCCGCCGCTACTACAAGGAAGCGCTTCGCCGCGCCGGCGTCACAGGCGACACACTGCTCCGGCTGCTGGAGATGCGGCTCGATAACGCCGTCTACCGCCTGGGCTTCGCCGACTCGCGCGCGCAGGCACGCCAGATCGTCAGTCATGGCCACATCACGCTGAACGGCCGCACGACGGACATCCCTTCGTGCGCGCTCAAGGTCGGCGACCAGATCGGCTGGTCCCCGAAGGGCCGTGCCACCGAGTACCTCAAGATCGTCCAGGAAGGGCTCCAGAGCAAGGAAGTTCCCGACTGGCTGGGCGTCGACGCGGCGACGATGACGGGCCGCGTGCTCACCCTGCCGGATGTCGCGCAAGTCGGCGCGAAATTCGATCCAGCCGTCATCGTGGAATACTACTCTCGATAAGGGGAAGGCGCGTCCATGAACCTCGCCAGCTTCGATACCACTCTGCCCGCCAGCCTCTCCGTCGTTGAGACGGAAGCGCCGCACATCACGATCGATCAGGAGACCGAGACGAATGCGCGCATCATCGCGGAGCCGCTGACACCGGGCTTCGGCATTACGCTCGGGAACGCCCTGCGACGCGTGCTGCTCGGCTCGCTGTCGGGGGCCGCGATCACCGCCGTGCGCATCGAGGAGGTCGTGCACGAGTTCTCGACGATCCCGGGTGTCAAAGAAGACACGATGGACCTGCTCCTGAACTTTAAGCAGATCCGCCTCCGCCCGCTCTCCGACCGCGCGGGCAAGATGTATCTGGAAGCGACCGGCCCGGGCGCCGTGCGCGCAGGCGACATCCAGGTGGCGGCGGACTACGAGATCGTCAACCCGGACCTGTACCTGGCAACGCTCGACTCCGACAAGTCGCATCTCACAGTGGAGTTCACGATCGAACGCGGGCGCGGCTATCTGCCCGCCGATCAGTCGGACGGCCTGCCGATCGGCGTGATCCCGGTCGACGCGATCTTCGGCCCGGTGCAGAAGGCCAACTACCACGTCCAGCACACGCGCGTCGGCCAGATGACGAACTACGACAGGCTCGTCCTCGAGGTCTGGACGGACGGCACAGTGACTGCGGTGGATGCCATCAGCCAGAGCGCCGACCTGCTGCGCGACGAGCTGCGGATCTTCTCGCAGCTCGGCAAGCCGGAGTCGGCGGTCGTTGAGCACGGCGTCGGGCGCGGCGTGACGCTGCCGCCGGACAAGTACAACACGCCGATCGAGGATCTCAACCTCTCGGTGCGGGCGTACAACTGCCTGAAGCGTAGCGGCCTGATGACGGTGGGCCAGGTGCTCGAGAAGAGCGAAGACGAGCTGCTCACCCTGCGCAACTTCGGGCAGAAGTCCTACGATGAGCTGAAAGCGAAGCTGATTGAGCGCGGGTTCCTTCAGGGCGACGAGTTCGGTAGCAGCGCGAGCAGCTACAACCTCGAGCGCGGCGAGAGCGAAAACGGCACACCAAGCATGAGTGACGAGCGTGTCGCCGATTTTAGCCCTCTGGGCGCGGCGCTGATCCAGGCGCTGCAGGAAGCCGGCGAAGACCCGTCGGAGATCGTGGTCGACGCCGACAAGGACGCGGAAGAAGCGTAACGATGCGACATCAACTCGCCGGCCGCAAGCTCAACCGTCCGACCAGCCACCGGAACGCGCTGCTGCGCAACCTGGTGAAGGACCTGCTGACGCACGAATCGATCCGCACGACGGAGCCGAAGGCGAAGGAGGCGCGTCGCGCGGCCGAGAAGATCATCACACTCGGCAAGCAGGGAACCCTCGCGGCGCGGCGGCAGGCGATCAGCTACCTGAACGACAAGGACATCGCCGCACGCGTCTTCAATGACATCGCGCCGCGCTTCGCGGAGCGCAAGGGCGGCTACACGCGCATCCTCAAGCTCGGCCGCCGACAGGGCGACGGCGCGCCCATGGCGCGCCTCGAGCTGCTCCCCGCCGAGGAGTGACCGGCCAGCCCCGCCGGATCGCGCTCGTCCTCGAGTACGACGGCGGCCCTCCCCTCTCAGGCTCCCAGCTCCAGAAGAACGCGCCCACCGTCCAGAGCGAGCTCGAAGCTGCCCTGCGCAACCTCACGGGCGAACGCGTGCGCGTCGCTTTTGCCGGGCGCACCGACGCCGGCGTGCACGCGCTGGGCCAGGTGGCGGCGTTCACGACAACCTCTCGTCTCAAGACGGAGGTGTTCGTGCGCGGGCTCAACGCCTGGCTACCGGAGACCATCGCCGTCCGCACCGCAACGGAGGTCGACGAGCGGTTCGACCCACGGCGTCACGCCTCGCGCAGGACATATCGATACCTTATCCACAACGCACCGGTCGCGTCGCCGCTCTGGCGTCATCGCGCCTGGCATATCCCGGAACCTCTCGATATCGATCGCATGCAACGCGCCGCGCGGCTGCTCGCCGGCGAGCACGACTTCGCCGCGTTCAGCCGCCGCGAGGGCGTACCCACCGTCCGGCACATGTTCCGGTGTCAGATGCGCTCGCGGCCGCCCATCGTCAGCATCGAGATCGAAGCGAACGCCTTCCTGCGCCAGCAAGTACGGCGTACCGCCGGCTCGCTCGCCCAGGTGGGCAGAAGGAAGCTCTCGCTGGCAGCTTTTCGGGGCGTGCTGCGACGGGCCGAGCCCGCCTCAGCGGGGCCGGTCGCGCCCGCCCGCGGGCTCTACCTCGTTCGAGTGGCCTACCCAGGCCTCGATCTTAGCCCCGAGATACGCTAGGATGCTTCGGGCCGTCCGCCTCTGGCGGGCGACTTTGCTGATATGAAGACCTACACGCTACGGCCGAAGGAAATCGAGACGCGCTGGCACGTGCTGGACGCGGACGGCCAGACATTGGGCCGCTTAGCGACGCAGGTGGCGCATCTGCTGCGCGGCAAGTACCGCCCGACATTCACGCCGCATCTCGACAACGGCGACTTCGTCATCGTCGTCAACGCGGCGAAGGTTCGCACGACTGGCCGCAAGGCTGACCAAAAGCTCTATCGACAGCACTCCGGCTACCCGGGCGGCCTCAAAGAGACGCTGATGTCGAAGATGCTCCAGACACATCCGGATCGGGTGGTGCAAAAGGCTGTGAAGGGCATGATGCCGCACAATCGACTGAGCCGCCAGTTGCTGAACCACCTGAAGATCTATAACGGTCCGGAACACCCGCATCAGGCGCAGGTGAACGCCGGCCGCGGTAAGCAGAAGGAAGCCGCGCCCGCATGACAACCAAGGGTGACCTCTACTATCACGGTACCGGCCGGCGCAAGAACGCTGTCGCGCGCGTGCGACTCTACCCTGGCACCGGCGCGCACACGATCAACGACCGCGCGCTGGAAGAGGTCTTCTCGCGCATCACGCATCGCGCGCGCGTGCTCCAGCCACTGACCGTCACCGAAAACGCGAGCAAGTTCCGCCTGCAGGTGAAGGTCGCCGGCGGCGGCATCACCGGCTGGGCCGACGCGATCGCTCACGGCGCGGCGCGCGCGCTCGTCGCCGCGGACCCGGCGAACCACAAGCCGCTGCGCCGCTCGGGGCTCCTCACACGAGATTCCCGCGTGAAAGAGCGCAAGAAGTACGGCCTGAAGCGCGCCCGCAAGGCCCCCCAGTTCACGAAGCGCTAGGCGGTCCGAATCGCCGAGCCTGTCCTCGCCTGGCGTATACCGCCGCGCAACCCCCTACCAATGCGGTCAGCAGGACCGCAGCCCCCGCGATGCCAAGCCAGAATATGACGCCCTCCTGGCCCCGATTCGCGCTCACCGCCGTAGACTGCTCCGAATGCGCTGACGGCCTGGCGTCTGCCTCCTTGGCCGCCACATCGAGTGCCTGGGCAATGACCGCGTCGAACCCAAGCGTCGTTTCGTAGTAGGGAGCGTCGGCGGAGTAGCCCCCGAACCAGAAGCGGCCAGGCTGGCCATCGGCTAGAGGCGTGTAGAAGCCGAGCTGTCCGCTGATGCCACCGTTGCCAATCCCGACGTAGCCCTCGATCACGTACACGGGCGGCGGTCCGGCAGCCGTGCGGGGAGGGCCGCTGACCGTCTCGATTAGATCGCGCATGTTGAAGTCTTGCGTCGAAGGCCCGAGATGTACGCACTCCACGAAGTTAAGGCATGCCATCGGCACCTCGTAGCCAGGCGATTCGGTGACCGAGGCCGGCCGCAGCCAGTAGCTCATTTCATCGAGATGCTGGGATCGAAAGAACGCGGCGACCGGCCCGATCTCCAACTCGCCTCTCGCTCTCTTGTCCAGAGCATCCGCAACCGCGTTATCCAGAACAGCCATCGGCCCAGGCGCGAGCCGGTACCAGGCCTCCGGGAGAGATGCAGAAGGGAGGTATTCCAGCAGGGTGAGGTTCGGATAGTAGCGCATCTCAGGCCCCGCCCCATTCGCTACTCGCTGAGCGAGAGCAGCGCCAGCGGAACTATAGACGTCGTAGTGGAGCGAAGGATTCTGGTCCGGGCGGTTGACGAGAGGGTTCTGCAGGCTGGGAAACTGGTCGTCCCACGCAGAAAACACGGCCGCGTAGGGGCCAAGCTCCCCGCCGGTGATCACATAGGACGGCATCTTAGCTTCAGCGCTATGCCTGACGAGCACAGGTAGCGCCAAAACAATGACTACCGCAATGAACAGCCCGCGCAGCATGCGACCGCCTGGACCCTAGTATACACCCGGGTCGGCCGCACACGTAGTTGGATTGAAGGAGGCCAGGCTTAAGCCTGGCTTCGTTGTAATCGATCGTGCTGTAACTAGCCTGCGGCCAGGCCCTGCTTCAGCTTCGTGATCGGGTCCACCGGCGATGGGTCGACGCCGTTCAAGAGCGCCAGGTAGTAGCTGACGAAGTCACCGAAGTGGACCGATGTCAGCACCTGCGCGAGCGGCGCATCGCCGGCCGCGACGACTCGCTCGTGCGTCACGCCGGCGTCCGACAGCGCCTCGCCGGTGAGCTCGATTCGGCGGTCCATCCCCTTCCCCAGCGCCGGATGCGAGAGGAAGATCACGTGCAGTTGGCGCACGACGTCCTTCGTCAGCCCAAAGCCGACGATCGTGTTGTGATCGAGCTCAGGTAGCTCTTCGCAGATCGCCCAACACTTGCTGTTCTCGTTGAACTGCGTCTTCCAGCGCCGCGCCGCCTCGATGAGCACGTCGGAGCCAACGACGACCGGCAGCCTGCCGTACAGCCTCGACGCCAGCTGCTTGGCCGCGTTGCGATCGGCCGGGACGGCGCTGCCGATGAGCTCTCGCTGCGCGCGCAGGCTGCGCACAGCTTCTTGCACCGCGCCGCCCTGCGCCGTGAGGCAGCCCGCTTGCTGTCCGATGCCGAGCAGCGTCATGAGCTGGTGTCCCAGCGCCGACCGCGGCTCGCCATCATAACGGTAGACGAGCGATGGCACGCCGCTAGCAGCCGCCAGCTCGCCCAGCCGGCCGCCCATCGTGAGCGCGACGGCCTTCGCGTTCACGGCGAGCGCTTGCTCGAACGCGGACAGCGTTTCTTCGGTGTTGCCGCTGTGGCTGCACGCGACGACGAGCGTCTCGCTGCCGACGAAGGCGGGCAGATCGTAGCCGCGCACGACGTGTACGGGCTTGCGGCTCGCGAGCGAGAGCGCCCGGAAAATGTCGCCGGCGATCGCG
>JBGQHA010000173.1:0-5997 GCA_041497735.1 Dehalococcoidia bacterium
CAAGTAGCGCGGCGCGTACGCCTGCGATTCGCCGGCATCCGGCTCGATCTGCTGTCTGGCGACAGTGTACACGCCATCCGCCTTGCCGAGCGCGCGAGCGACCAGCCGCGCCGCGCCGCGCGCGCTCACCTCGACGTCCTGTGCGACATCAATCGGCCGCCCGATAACGTCCGCGAGGATGCGACCGAAGATCGGCGCGCGCGTCAGCCCGCCACCTGCCGCGATGCGCGTGGCGCGCTGGCCGGCGACCTCCTCCGCCTGCTCGAGGTTCGCGCGCAGCGCGTAGGCGACGTTCTCCAGCACAGCGCGCAGCAGCTCCGGCTTGCCGATCGCGTTCGCGAACAAGGGCGTGCGCAGCAGCACGCCGCCCAGGTGCAGGCCCATCGCGCCGGCGTTCATCGGCGCGGGCGCGAGGAGGCCGGCGACATCGCGAGCGCCGGCGACCGCCTCCGCCGCGAGCGCCGCCGCGCGCTCCATCGCAGCGTCGTCCTCGCCGACGAGCTGCTCGCACCACCAGCGCCAGACGCGCCCTGCGTCGTGCGTGCTGCTCTCGACGAGCCAGCGACCGGGTAGTCCGCCTGAGGCGGACGGGCAGACCCACGTCCGCCGCTCCGCATCGAAGCTTGGCTCCGGCGTCACGATCTGCAGCGGGCCGCTCCAGCCCGCGACGATCCCCGCCTCGCCCGGTTCTTCGATCCCCATGCCGAGCTGCGCGCATTGCGTATCGCCGCCCGCGATCACGACGGGTGTGCCTGCCGCGAGGCCGGTCTCGTCCGCCGCGGACTTCGCGATCGGCCCGATGACTTCGTCGGACGAGGCGAGCATCGGCAGCAGCTCGGCGGGAACGCCGAGGTCGCCGAGCAGCGCTGCGTCCCGCTCGCCGGTCGAAACGTCGAGCAGGCCGCTGTCTGCCGCGAGCGTTCGTTCGGCGCGCAGCTCGCCCGTGAGCTTGTACGCGATCCAGTCGCCCAGCGTGAGGACGGCATGCGCACGCGCGAAGCCCTCACAGTGCTGGCGGAGCCACTGCATGCGCGCCGGAGCCAGGATGAGCGACGGCAGCTTGCCCGTCGAGCGGTAGACGCGTTCCGCCTGGTTGACATCGATGAGTAGCCCTTCGCGCACGGCGCGCGCGTCCGAGTTCGGGCCGGCGTAGAGCACATGGCCGTCGCGGTCGATCACGAGAAACGCCAACCGCTGCGCGGTGATGCCGATGCCGGCGATGTCGCCGCCCGACAGGCGAGCTTCGGCCAGCGCCTGCTTCGTCAGCGCGACGAGCGTTGACCAGAAAGCATCGGCGTCGAACGAGCGCGCGAGCGGGCCGGCGTCCGCCGGCGTGTCGTACGACCAGCCGCGCCTGGTCGCGGCGGCCGTCGTTCCGTCTGGCGCGAGGATGACGCAGCGGCCGCCGCTGGTGCCGGCGTCGAGCGCGAGGATGTGCTCAGCGGCCACGGCGTGTCTTGAACGCCTCCGGGTTGGCGACGTTGCGCGGCCGCGACCCGCGCATGTAGCGCTGCACATCCTCGAACACGGTGCGCGACTGGCGCACGATCGTCTCCTTCGTCGCGCCGCCGATGTGCGGCGTCACGATCACGTTGTCGAGCCCGCACAGGGGGCTGTCGGGCGCGAGCACGAAGCCGGGAAAGACATCGAGCGCGGCCCCTGCGAGCCGGCCGTCGCGCAGCCGCTCGCCTAGCGCGTCGTAGTCGAGCGCCTGGTGCGCGCCGGTGTTGATCACATAGGCCGTGTGCTTCATCAGATCGAGCGCCGCAGCGTCGAGGATCTGCTCCTTCGCGTTGAGGGATGTGTGCAGCGTGACGAAGTCGGCGTCGCGCAGCAGTGCAGGCAGCTTGGCGAGCCGGACGCTCAGCCCGCGCGCGCGCTCCCTGCCGACGAACGGATCGTAGCCGGCGACTTTCGCGCCGAACCCCAACGCGCGCTTGGCCACCTCGCCGCCGATGTTACCCAAGCCGATCACGCCGATGACGCTGCCGTTCAGCTCGCGGCCCTGGAAACGCGTGTAGGCGTCCATCGGGTTCGTCCACTCGCCCGCGATGACGTAGTCGCGCGCCGCGTACGACTGTCGCGCGATCGAGAGCATGAGCGCGATCGCGTGCTCCGCGACGGCGATCGTGTTGCGCGTGGGAGTGAAGATGATCGGGATGGCGTGCTCGGTCGCAGCGTTCACGTCGACGAGGTTGAGCCCGTTCCGGCAGACAGCGGCCAGCCGCAGCTTGGGCGCAGCGAACGCCTCGGCCGTGAGGAAGTCGGCCTCGACGACGATGATCTCGATCGCTTCGTCGCGCAGGCGGGCGGCCAGCTCGCTCGGGTTCTGCAGCTTGCCGGACGCGGTCCAGGGCTCATAGGAGAGCCGCACGCCGACCTCCCGCAGGCGCGACAGATAGCCGTCGTCGAACGGAGCGAGGATGAGCGCCTTCGCCGGCATCTACAGCTCGAAGAGGTTCTTGCCGGACGCTTCGTCGTGGCGGACGCGGCCGCGCGCGCCGGCCATCTCGCGCTTCGTCATGCCTTCGAGCACGGACGTGTCGCCCGCGACGTTCGCGATGAAGCGGCGCCCGTCGTCCAGCCGGCCGATCACGATGCCGTAGTCGGGCGCGCCTTCGCGGTTGTGCATGACGGTGTACGTCTCGATCGTCGCTGCGCCGTCCGGCTGCTCGACGACCTCCGGGTGCGGCATCGAGTCGATCTCGCGCTGGTCGCCCGACATGTCGGGCCGGCGGAACCGACCGTCGTTGGGCGTCGCGCTGTAGATGCCGGCGGCGTGCTTCGTGATGTACCAACCGAGCGCCGTCACCAGGCCGCGCTTGCCCGGCTCGTCGCGCAGCTGCTCGACCATCGAGGCAATGCCGTGCGTGGTGTAGTTGTTGCCCGGCCCGCCGAAGTAGGGCAGGCCTCCGGTCATCGTGAGCGACCGCGGGTCTTCCTCCGGGATGCCGAGCATGTCGCGGCCGATCTGCACGGCGATCGGAAAGCAGCTATAGAGATCGAAATAGTCGATCTGATCGACCGAGAGGCCGGACGACTGGAACGCGCGCCTACCGCAGCGCTCGATGGCAGGCGAGCTGTGGAAGTTGACGCGATCGCTCCAGTACCAGATGTCGGTCGCGTCGCCGCAGCCGAGCAGGTACACCCACTTCGATTCGGGGATGCCCAGGCGCCGCGCTTCGCCCGCGCTGGTCATAATCAGCGCCGCCGCCATATCGACATCCATGATCGCGTTCATGTATTTGGTGTACGGGAAGCCAACGTAGCGGTTCTCAAGCGTCGCCGGCGTCGTGATCAGCTCGCCGCTCTTGCCGTCGCGGAACCAGGCGTAGGGGTTCTGCGCCGCCGTCGCCGAGAAGTCGCCGCAGAGCTTGCTGAGACGCGCGCGGTGCTCGCCGAGCGAACGCCTCTTGTGCGCGCGCAGCGCGTTCTCGAACAGCGGGTAGACCTGGATCGGCGCCGACGCCCCGTGCTTGAGTTCGATCTCCTTGCTGCCCATGCGCCGGTCGCCCACCATCTCGGTCTTGGCGCCGGCGGGCGTCCAGGGCAGCTCGACGCCGCGCTGGCGGGCGCGCCGGACGGTGTTCACGGCCTCGGCGCCGGCGATCAGAACGACCTTGACGTCGCCGCGCGCGATCGCTTCGGCCGCTTCGTTCACCTGCCACTGCGGCGAGTTGCCGCCGAGCGTGGTGTAGAGCTTCTCGCGCGGGTTCGCGCCGATGCGCTCGGCCAGCAACGAGGGCGCCTCGCTGTAGCGCCAGGAGAAGACGTTGATGGCGCGGACGGAGTCGAGCTTGGCGAGCAGGCCGTTCGTCTCGGCGTCTTCCTCCGCCTGGCGCGCGACGAGCGCCATCATGTCGAGGGGCTCGATGGCGGCCTCGGCGCCGTCGCGCACGGTGTGCTGCCCAACGCCGACGATGATGGGGCGGTTGTCAGAAGCTGTGCTCAATCAATTCTCCTAGGAGGCCGTTGTTTGCCGCCCCATTCATCGGGCGGATCCTGCTCAGGATACAGCGGCGAAAGCATCCTACTTGCGCTTCGGTTTGGTGTCAACATGATACTATCTGAGCGCGGCCGCAAGCGGCCGCGGGGCTGCGCGTCGCTGGGAGCAGGCTAGTAGGAGCTAACGATGAAGGTTGTAGCATTTCGCGGGCCGAAGACGCTCGAAGTCACCGAAGCGCCGGATCCGGAGCCGGCCGCGGGCGAGGTCGTCGTCGCGGTCGCGTATTGCGGCATCTGCGGCTCCGACCTGCACGAGTACCTGGCGCCCGCGGAGCAGCCCTCGCCGCGCGCGCTGCGGATGTGGTCGCCGGTGATGGGCCACGAGCTTACCGGCGTCGTCTCGGCGGTCGGGCAGGGGGTGACCGGCGTGCGCGAGGGCGATCCCGTCGTCGTCCATCCCGGCGATGCCTGCGGAGAATGTCACTACTGCCGCCTAGGGCGCTCGAACCTATGTGTGAACCCGCACCACGGCATCGGCTACTCGCGCACCGGCGGCTACGGCGAGTACGTCGCGCTCGCGGCGAGCCAGGCTGTGCCACTGCCCGATAAGTCGTGGTTGAAATACGGCGCGCTCTCCGAGCCGTTCGGCGTCGCGCTGCACGGCCTCAACCGCGGCGAGCTGCGCCGCGGCGAATCGGTCTTCATCGCGGGTGGCGGGCCGATCGGCCTACTCACACTGCTCGGCGCGAAGCACAAGGGCGCGGGCACGGTCATCGTCTCGGAGCCGGCGCCGCGCCGTCAGGAGCTCGCGCGACAGGCCGGCGCCGACGTCGTGCTCGATCCGACGGCGGACGACATCGCGGACAAGGTGCGAGAGCATACCGACGGCCTCGGTGCGGAGCTGGCGGTCGAGTGCGTGGGCACGCCCAAGCCGATGGCCGACTGCATCGCGGCGACGCGTAAGGGCGGCCGGATCGTCGTGGCGGGCGCGTTCGACCGGCCCTATCAGACCGATCTCCTGCAGCTCCTGCTGCAGGAGCAGTCGATCATCGGCACCTTCGGCTCCGCGACGGAGCTGCAGGAGGCGGCGCAGCTTATCTCATCGCGTACCGTCGATGTCTCGCCGGTGGTATCGAGCGTGATCGGCCTGGACGACGTGCCGCGCGTGTTCGCGGAGCTGGCGGCGGACCGCAGCTCGCATGAGAAGGTGCTCGTCGCGCCGAACGGAGAGATGTAGTTCCCAGATTGAGGTAGTTGGCTGCGCCGGGCGATGGGCATGGAGATGCCTCGCTAATGCTGGAGAGATTCCTCGCTGTCGTCCGCCGGCGGCGGAATAGCCGCTCGGAATGACGTTGGGCCTGTCGCCGTCGGGCTTAAGCCCGACCCGCGCGCGGATCTAGCCAGCCCCGTCGGTCGGCGTAGGCGCGGCGTGCTTCGCGATCGCCTTGGCGAGCGCCGCGTCGCGGCCGGCCATGAGCGATTGCTTGTTCGCCAGCGTCCACTCGAGCGAGCTGCGCGTCGATTCGATCGTGCCCTGGAACTCGGGCATCACGTAACGCGCCATCAGCTCGTAGCTGTGCTCGATCTTCTCGCGCGTGGTCCACTCATGCGCGAGGCCGAGCAGGCAGCCGAAGCCGCTTGTGATCTGCTGTAGCTTCTTGATCGCGAGAATCGCCTCATCCGGCGTGCCGATGATCGCGCCGCCGAACGCGTTCATCCCTTCGGCGAGCGCACGGCCCGACTCCATTGGCGGTAGCTGGCTGGCTCCCAGCGTGTGGATCAAATACTCGTTGTACCAGCGGTGCACGCCCGCCTCGATATCGGTCATCGCTTCCTCGCGCGTGGCGGCGAGGTGGAAGGGCACGACGAGACGCCACGTGGAGCGATCGGGCGCCGGCCGGCCGGCCTCCCCCGCCGAGCGCTCGCAGAAGGCCCACTGCGTCTTCGCCGCTGCGATGCCGGCCTCGGTGTACGAGGCGACGGACAGCACGCCGATGCCGTGCTTGCCCGCCGCCACCATTCCGGTCGGCGTGACGGTCGACGCGACGGCGA
>JBGQHA010000174.1:0-5983 GCA_041497735.1 Dehalococcoidia bacterium
ACACGTGTACTGCCCAGCGCCGCTCCCGGATCGAAAAGCTGTAGACTTTCGACCCGCCCTCCCCCCGTCGGGCTTCGTGGACGGTGGTTTCGTCATTGCCCCGACGCCCTCTTGAGCCTGCGCCGCTGCTTCCACTCGATGACCGCCTTGTCGGCGCACTCCGTGCACTTCTGACCGGGCAGCACGCACCGTCCGCAGCCACCATCGCAAGGGACGCGACCGAACTCGTCCGCCGGACAGTCCGAGGGGAGTGGCGCGGTTGAGGGGGCAGCTTCTTCCTCGAACTTGGGAAGGCGGTTCACACCCTTATTAAGTAGATCATTAGGGGTATGCACCGATGTCCCAAGTGCCTTGGCGACGGTCGCCTTGTGGGCGCCGGCCGCGGGCGCGATCGCGGTTACGGTCACCTCGGCGCCGCGCTGCTTGAGCTCTTGGATCGCGTCCCAGATCCGCTGCGCCGCCTCCTGGCTTCGTTCGTCATTCACGTTTGTCCGCGCCGACTCCAGGGTGCAGCTCGTCTACGCGCAGGCCTGGGACGACGTGTCCCGTATGGAGCACGAGCCGGACATGGCTGCGACGATCGCCTCGGAGCCCCGGCACGGTCTGTTGCTCGTCGAGGCTGAGCAGGCGTGCGCGGTGGATTACCTGCACGATCTCGTCGTCGCGCGTTGACTTGAGCAAGGCGGAGGCGCGCGGGTCGGCGAAGTCGACGACAGCCACCGCGTATGGTTGGCCACCGTAGCGGCGCCGCTCCAGCACGAGGTCGCGCGCGACTGGTGGCTCATCGTGATGAATGGCCTGAGTGAGGAACAAAAGGTCGTCGGTCGGCGGCATCGGCCGGCCCACGACGTGCAGCCGTTCGACCTCCGCCACGGCGTTCAGGCCGCGCACGGCGCCGAAGGTGAGCACCTGCGGCTCGGCGAAGCCCAGGTCGACGAGCTGCGCGCGGTGCTCGCGGAAGCACACAGCTGCCTCACGCTCTGGGGACGCGACGGGGAAGCGCTCCCGCTCGGCTGCGACCTCGGCGAATACGGAGCGTAGGTGGCGCTCGTCGCGAAGCACGCTGTGGCCGTTGCTCCGCCCCGCGCACTGAACGACATCGACGTTCGCCGGCAAGCGCCCCTCGGCCGCAACGTGTGGCAGCCGCTCGTGTTGCTTCGTCGCGTGGTCGACGAGCGCTTCGTTCGGGGTCGCTTCAAGCACAATGAGGGCCATCTCCTTCACCGGGACATCGCCGCGCTTCGTCTTGACGTGCTCTCGCAGACGCACGACTTCGATCCCCGCCCCGAGCCGGATGCGGCTGTTGAAGTCCTCGCCGGAGAGAAAGGCGCGCTGCTCTTCGCGTAGGGCTTCAAAGAGCTGGAGCAATGTCGCCGGTGGCTTCGCTGCGACGTCTTCCGGCGTGAGGACGCCCTCGTCACTTGGCGCCGGCAGCGTGCCGTGGCACGGCAACGCTTCGATGACTCGCGCCAGGTTCAAGCCGTAACGCGCAGCCGTCTTCGCCAGGTGGTCCCAGACGGCGGGGCCCTGCAGCGCTCGGCCAGGCCCGCCGTCATCGCGCCGCGGTACGTCGAGGACGGCGTGGTGGATCAGTGTGAGCAGCCGCAGCGCTGGCTCACGCCTGACGCCGCACAGCTGCTCACGTGAGCGACCCAGGACTTGCTCCGAGATCTTGAAGCGATCGATGAGTGAGCGCAGCAAGTCCGCGTCATGGACCACAGCCAAGGCTCCGCCCTTGAGAAAGCGGGGGTTGAACAGCTGCTCCGCTGCGCCCACGCGCGGACCCTGCTGGTGAAACTGCTTCCAATAGGCGCAGGTCTCGCGCGCGGGACAGCGGGGCTCCTCGCAAGCGAGCCGTTCGATGTCGTGAGCGGCATCACCGAGCGCCCGCACGACGTCGCTCCGCTCGCAATTGCGCTCGTTGCGTCCTTCAATGAGCGCGTATCCATAGTCCGCCGCTACTTCGCTGGCTAGCCGGCCCGTGCCGACCACGATGCGCGCCGCGATCTGGTGACGGACGATGGCCTCCGCGCATGCGCGCGTCTTGCCCGCTCCCGGCGGAGTCTGGACCAAGAGCGCGCGGCCCTTGTTCCGCTGAGTCTGGGCGACGAAGTCCCCAACCGCTCGGGCAGTAATGCACCGCGCCTCCGCCAGTGGAACACCCTGCGTCACCTCTCCCGGGGTGCCGGTGTGTCGGGGAGTGCGCCGTTGACCGATCGCCGAGGGGACAACGGCAGTGCCTCTGATGCGCGGCCTCGCGCCTGCGAGCAGCAGGTCGTCCAGCCCCTTCGGTCCGGCCACGTCTTTACCTTCCCAGACCGCGTTGTAGACAGACAGTCCGGCGTCATGGAGCGACGCCTGCCATCGCTCTCGCGCCCGCTCCGTGGTGCGGTTGTCTTCCTGGTCGAGCGTAATGATCACACGCCCCGCCTCAAGCCGCGTGATCGCTGCCACGTGCTCGGGCATGAGCGCCTGGCCGGCCACGGCGAAGACCCACAGCTCCCCAAGATAACTCGCGACGTTAGCCTTCGTGGCACCCTCGGTGAGGTACAGATCCCCACCGGGCGGATTAGCTCCGGCGACGTGATAGACATGTGCGAGCCGTGTGCCGTACGGCGTGACGTACTTTCCGCCCAGGAACTTCGCCTGCAGGCCTGTCTTCCTGCCGGCTTCGTCCTTGTACGGGACGACGTAGCCGTCGCGGCCTGAGTACGAGGTCCAGAAGTTGAGGCGGTCGTTCTTGTCGGTGAAGCCGGGGCAGCGCCGAACCGTTGCATCGCCGAAGCGGGCGATCAACGCGCTCAAGAGACTCTGGTGCTCCGCGCCGCGCCGGGGCAGAGATCGATAGCCGGCGCTTCGCACGACTTCGGCCGAAAGCCCTCGTCGGGCCAGATCAGCGAGAGCTTCCGGCCGGAGCGTCAGTAGTTCGAGCGTGTGGGAGTAGATGACGTGGCGGTCGACAACGGGCAGTACATCTGCTTGAGTCCGCTTTGGCTCCCGCCGTCCCCTGAACTCGCGCAACGCGGCCCAGCCGTGTGCGCATCCGCAGTCGCACGGGCCCCAGAGCCGGTGCTTGTAGGCGGGCGGGCTGACCGTGATCTCCACTGGGAGACGGCCCGCGTATTCCTCGCGCGTGCAGTAGACGACTCGGTCAAGCGTGAAGCCCGCGCAGCGAACGCCCCTACCCTGCTCAAGACCTGCGTGCCCGTCGCAGACCGGACAAGGCACTGTCCGCGAATGACGCAACAGCGCGATGCGAGCCGTGCTCACGCCACACCCGCCTGCCGGATTCGTTCGATGTACGGCCGGAGGCCGAGTAGTTCAACTCGGCTCGGAGACCATTCTGGATGGAGGCCGATGCTCGGTGTGGATATTGCTGGGGCGAATCCAGTCGCCCCGACCATTTCAAACCGACAGCGTATGACTCCCAGTCGACGGGCTCGACATCGCGAGTCGATGTCCCAGCTCGTCACGCTACAGGCTCGCTCCCGGCTCGCGAAGAAAGACCAGCTAATCGAGATCGTCTGGCGAACAACCCTCCTCGGTGAGAACGACGGCGACCTCGGCGCGATGCTGTGTGACGCCTCGCCTTGTCTTATGAGATTACAGAAGGCGAGGGCTTCTCAGAACGCCGCCCAGGCCGAGTATGGCAATGAGTCCACCCAATGGGGTGTGCCGAAGGAGGGATCTGGGTGACCGACCGAGGACCACGGACCGACTCTCGACCGGTTGGCCTATTGGCGCGATGCCTCCAGATGACGAGCTCCGGATTTCTGTTGAGAGGGCCAGGCAAGCCTTTCGAACGGCGTCGGACGGAAGGCCACCGGCGACGCAGCGAACGGAAGACGAGCGAACGCTAGCGCCGGGCCGGCCGGCTGGACTCCATCCCTTCTTTCGTGGTCTGCTCGACACGCTGCCCGAACCCGGGTCGAACTGGCCGCAGTCGAAGCGAGACCAGTGGCTGGAGACGGCCCGAAACATCTTCGCTCTTCTTTACGCCGACATCGAAGAGCGACAGCCGCTCCCCTTTCCGCAACGAGACTCCTATCCGCAGCAGCCCGACCGACGCATCGCCTGAGTAGTTCCGGCTCGCACGCTCGGTACTGAGTCACCGCACGCTGGCTTGGAGAACACTCTTGCGCCGACGCACGCTCGAGGTGAATATCGCTAGCCGTTCCTTCGCGAAGACCCCAGGCGAGTTTCGAGCCACGAGGCGAGATCAGCGAAGACCAGGTCGCGCTCCGGCTCGTTGAAGATCTCGTGCATCAGCCCGTCGTAGAGCTTGAGTGTCTTGTCCACCGCCGAGACGATGTCGTAGAGGTTCTCGCTGCCGGGCCCGTCACCTAACGGCGACGCCGCGCCGGCCATAATGAGCGTCGGGATCGTGATCGCCCGCGCCATGTCCGGGAGCTGCTCGCGGAGGGCGGCCATCGCCTCGCGGCGGCTGGCGGGCGGCTGGCCGTGGAAGACGAGCGGATCGTCGCGGTAGGCCTGCACGACGGCGGGGTCTCTGCTCAGCGTCGCTGGGAGATCGATCTCGGCGCCGCTCGCCGGAATGCGCCCCATCCCGATGCCGCCGCCGGAGAGAATGAGGCCGGCGAGCTCGTCCTGGTACACGGCGGCGTAGGCGATGGCGATGAACGAGCCCATGCTGTGCCCGAGCAAGTAGACCGGCAACGCGGGCTGCTCGGCGCGGGCGAGCTGGAAGAACGTGCGCAGGTCTGCGACGTAGTCTTCGAAGCGCTCGATGTAGACGCGCTCGCCGCCGGAGCGGCCGTGGCCTCGGTGATCGAGCGCGTAGACGGCAAAGCCGCGCGGGACGAAGTAGTCGACGACGTTGCCGTAGCGGCCGCTGTGCTCGCCGTACCCGTGCGCGATGAACAGCACCGCGCGCGCGGACGTTCCGTCTACCACATCGGGCAGCCACGCCTGGTGGTAGATCGAAATATCGCCGGCTCCGGCGAACGTACCCTCCACGTGCCTCAAGTGGGCTACTCCACACACTAGTGCGCCGCGATTCGACATAGCTTAGCAAACGCCGTCTTCCGGTGCCGTATACTGTCCGGCGAACGGAGGCGCTGCATTGCGAAAGCTTCCCGAACGCGGTTCGTCGCTCGATGACGTGATGGCGCAGATGCGCGCCATGCAATCGCACGACGCCGACTACCACCACGCGCGCACGTGGGCCTACATCTACAACGCCGGCCCCGAAGTGGACGCCGTGCTGCAGGCGGCCGCGTCGCATGTGCTGCTGGAGAATGCGCTCAGCCCGCTCGCCTTCCCGAGCCTGAAGGAGATGCAGCGCGACCTCGTCGCGATCAGCGCCGATCTCATGCATGGCGATGACGATACCGGCGGCACGATGACCTCCGGCGGGACGGAATCGATCTTCATGGCTGTGAAGACGGCGCGTGACAAGATGCGCGCAGAGCGTGGCATCGAGCGCGGGCGGATCGTGATCCCGTACACAGCGCACCCGGCGTTCGTGAAGGCCGCGCACTACCTCGATCTGGAGTACACGCAGCTCCCGCTCGGCGACGACCTGTGCACCCACGCCTCGTCGCTCGCGAGTGCGATCACGCGCGACACGGTGCTCGCCGTTGGCTCCGCGCCGAACTTTCCCTACGGCATGATCGATTCGATCCCGGAGATGGCGCGCATCGCCAGCGACGCGGGCGTGCCGTTCCACGTCGATGCCTGCCTGGGCGGGCTGCTGCTGCCGTTCCTCGAGAAGCTCGGCTACGAGATCGCCCCGTGGGACTTTCGCGTGCCCGGCGTGACGTCGATCTCCGCCGACCTGCACAAGTACGGCTACGCGGCCAAGGGCGCGTCGGTCGTGCTGCACCGGCCCAAGACCAACCTGCGTTACCAGGTCTTTCAGTTCGACGGCTGGTCGGGCGGCATGTACGGTACGCAGGCATTCCTCGGCACGAAGCCCGCAGCCCCGATCGGCGCGGCGTGGGCGGTGATGCACTACCTGGGC
>JBGQHA010000175.1:0-5981 GCA_041497735.1 Dehalococcoidia bacterium
CCATGGGACGGATCGTGTGCGTCGTGTCGATCGTCTCGTCGCAGCCCGGCGTGATCTGCGGCTGGAAGTCGAGCGCGTGATCGAGATGGAAGCCCTGCGTGTAGCGCCAGCCTTCAGCGCCGGCCCAGGGCCAGACGAACTGCGGCGCGGCCTGCGCGGGGCGGTTGAGCGTGGCGAAGACGGCGAACGCTAGGCCGGCGGCCGCGACGAACAGGAGGTAGGGGCGCACCTTGGGCACGTCATCTCTCCATCACCCCACCTCGCAAGAGCTTATCACAATTACCGCTCCCTCACCCTGTGCCATCGATCACGATTTCTTCATCGAATATCGCCCCCCTCCCTCGCCCTCGGGAAGACCTGTCCTGAGCCTGTCGAAGGAGGGCTAGGGGAGAGGGCAAGGCTAGACCGGCAGGCTCGGTATCAGCCCGGCCGCGTATTGCAGGATCAGCGACGCATCGATAGCGTTCACGACGCCGTCTCTGTTGACGTCCGCCGCCTGATCGATGGACGACAACATGCCCGCCGCGAACTGCAGCGTTATTGTGGCGTCGACCGCGTTCGTTGCGCCGTCCCCGTTGGCGTCGCCGCTATGGGACGGTGGGGGCGTGGAGGTATTGGTCCCGACGGCGTTAGGCGTGGGGGTGTCGGTGGGCGTCAGTGTAGACGTCGGTGAGCTCGGAGGAGTCGGACTAGCAGAAGGTGCATGCGTAGGCGTACGAGTTGGCGTGTTCGTCGGCCCGCCTGGCGTTACGGTGTAGGTCGGACTGCCAGTTGGGCCTCCCTTTGCGGGCGTGCGAGTGGGCGTTGCGGTTGAGGTGTTGGATGGCGGCGTTTGGGTTGTGAAGGTTAGTGTTGAGGTCATCGTTGGAGTCGGCAACACCTGGCAGTCCATTGTCAGCGACTCGTCTGAGGCCTCTGAGTGCGGCGCAAAGACCAGATCGATAATGTCAGTGCTGCCGTCTCCGTGTACAAGCGTGAGGGTCCCCTGTCCTACGCTATCGCAATGAAAGTCCAGGTGCATGAGCTGGCCGAGGAAGAACGAGTTGCCAAAAGAGCTGCACATCGTCTTTGCGTCACCAGGGCCGAAGCCGACCGCACCAGTGGGGAAGCTGCAGTCAGGCCAGGTGCCTGGGCCCACTTGTGACAGCGAGCCCGAGAGGTAGCTGATCGCGCCGGAGTATGCAATCTCCACATCGTAGCCGGCGTATCCGTTCGTGCTGAGCGCCGCTCCTAGGGCCTTGACGTTGAAGCCCACCGTGAAGTTTGCGCCGCTGCCCGCGATGCAGGTGGTTGGGCCTGAGCTGCTGTCGCAGGCGCCGGTGGAGATCGAGAGGTCGAGCCCCGGTTCAACGACAGCGCGGGCACTATTAAGGTGACTTGTCGATAGCCAGCTTACCGTGCCTACCGTAGCAACGACGAGGACCAGCACAATTGAGATCAGGGCCGCGGTTCTTCGCATACCGCCCTCTGTAAGCCACCGGATCGCCGCCAGCATACCTCCCGCTGGAGCAAGGACGCTAGGGGTCAGGGCGCTCCCCCTGCCCCCTCGCCCTCGGGGAGAGGGGGCAGGGGGAGAGGGCCGTCCCAGCGACTAGCGACCAGCTACCAGCGACCGCCTCAGCTCTCCCGCAGCGTCACCTCGCCCGCCTCCACACGCACGTGGGAGCCGTCGTCTCGGCGGAGGATGAGCGAGCCGTCGGAGTCGGCGTCGACGGCCACGCCCTCGTCGATCAGCGCGCCGCTCGGGCCGGAGACGCGCACGTGCTTGCCGAGCGTATCGAGGCGGTGCTTCCAGGGCATCGAGACCACTTCGCCGCGCCGGAGCGCGTTGTAGATCGACTCGAGGTGGTTCAGCGTCGCCGCGAGCACCTCCTCGCGCGACATGTCGCGCCCGAGCTCCGCGCGCAGGCTGGTCGCGATGTCGCGGATCTCCTCGTGCGCGGCGGCGTCCATGTTGACGTTGATGCCAGGGCCGAGGAGCGCGTAGAGCACGGCGCCGTCGGCGATCTCCGACTGCGTCAACACCCCGCAGACCTTCTTGTCGTTGATCGCGACGTCGTTCGGCCACTTGATGCGCGGCTGGAGGCCCGTCGTCTCCTCGATCGCCTGGCAGACGGCGAGCGGCGCGATGACGGAGAGATAGCGGAGCTGGTCGATGCTGGGGCGCAGGACGATGGTGAAGTAGAGGTTGACGCCGGTGGGCGATGTCCAGGAGCGTCCCATGCGACCGCGTCCGGCCGTCTGCTCCTCGGCGATGGCGACGGCGCCCTCGGGCGCGCCGGCTTCCGCCTCGCGACGAGCGACGTCCATCGTGCTCGAAACGGACTGTTCGTACGTGACGCGCCGGCCGACGAACTGCGTGCGCAGCAGCGCCTGGAGCCGGTCGAGGTCGAGCTGTTCGGCCATAGCGGGAGGATCATGGCATGGCGAGGGGAGAAAGCGCTAGCCCGTTCGCCTTAGCGAACGGGCTAGCCCATTCAATATCGCTGCTCGGCCGAGAGGCCAAACGCCTAGGAGGTGCTCACCTCCGTGCGGAATGTTGGCCTTCCGGCCTCACAACGTTGGTCATGCATTCGCACCACCTCCTTTCTTACACAGGACGATAGCGGGTTCCTTAGGGACAAGTCAAGCTACACGCTCGAATCTGATCTCAATGCCGTCATAAGGCATGCAAGTCCATGGGCATGGAGCGGTCTCTATCGGGTGCGGTGAGATTCCTCGCTGTCGTCCCGCTCTCGCGGGACTAGCCGCTCGGAATGACAACTGCTAGCCCCTATGCCGCACCGCGCGCGCGATGTCGCGCTCCGCCTCTCGCTTGGCGATGGCGGCGCGCTTGTCGTAGCGCTTGCGGCCGCGCACGAGCGCCAGCTCCACCTTCGCCTTGCCGTCCTTGAGGTAGAGGCTCAGCGGCACGATCGTGAGGCCCTGCTCGTCAACCGCCCGCGACAGCTCGCGGATCTGGAGCTTGTGCAGCAGCAGCTTTCGCGGGCGCGTCGGCTCGTGGCCATTCGGGCCGGCCGGCGCGTACTGCGCGATGTGCGCGCTATGCAGCCAGAGCTCGCCGCGTTCGGGACGCGCATAGGCTTCGACGATGCTCACGCGCCCCTGCCGGATCGATTTGATCTCGCTGCCCATCAGCGCCAGACCCGCCTCGACGCGCTGCAGCACCTCGTAGTTATGGAGGGCCTTGCGGTTCGCGGCCACCTGCTGGATGGCCATGGCTCGGCACCGCTAGGGTATGGCCGTCGCGGGCACGGGCGTCGCCGTGACCGGCAGAGGCGTGGCCGTGGCGGGGATGGGCGAGGGGTTCTCGAGCTGCTCGATCGCGCGCTGGAGCTGGACGTCGTTGTTCTGGTCGTACCCTGGATCGAGCGGCCCCGGCGTCACGACGAAGTCCGGCGTGATCCCCACCTCGTCGATCTGGGCGCCCTTGGGGGTCAGCCAGCGGCGGATCGTCACGTAGAGCGCGCCGCCGTCCTTCAGCGGCTGCGAGATGTTGACCGTGCCCTTGCCGAACGTTTTCTCACCGACCACCGTGGCGCGTCCGTTATCGTGCAGCGCAGCGGTGAGCACCTCCGCGCCGCTCGCGCTGAACTCGTCGACGAGCAGCACGATGGGGATGTGCAGCGCGACGCCGCCCGCCTGCGCGCGATATACATTCTGGTTCCCGTCGCGGTCCTCTTCTGAGAGGATCACGCCCGAATCGAGGAACGCATCCGCCGTGTCGACGGTCTCCCGCAGCAGGCCGCCGGGGTTGACGCGCATGTCGATGATCAGGCCCTTCTTGCCGCTGCTCTCCGCGTCGCCGGCGACCCTTTTCACCTCCGCGGGCGTGCTCTCGCTGAACTGGGCGATGTTCATGTAGGCCAGATCGCTGATCGTGTTACCGCTGGCGTCCTTCAGCGTTCCGCCCGGCGGCGTGGTTGTCACGGTATCGACATGCACTTCATCCCGCGTGATCGTGAGGTCCTCCGTTGTTCCGCCGGCGTGCTGTACGCTCAGCGTCACGGTACTGCCCTTGGGTCCGCGGATCTTGAGCACCGCCTGATCGACCGCCCAGCCCTGCGTCGATTCGCCGTCCACCTTCAGAATGATGTCGCCGGCCTTGATGCCGGCTTCTGCCGCCGGGCTGCCGGCGAAGGGCGCTACGATCACGATGTTGTTGCCGTTCTTGCTCACCGTCGCGCCGATCCCGTCGAAGCTGCCCGTTGGCCCAACGGAGATCTGGTTCGACGTCGGATCGATGTAGAACGTTCCCGTGTCGGACAGGCTATCGAGCATGCCGCGGATCGCCGCCTCGTAGAGCGACTGCGGATCGAGGTTGGCGCGCCCGAAGTACTGCTGGTTGAGGATGCCGAGGATCTGGTCGAGCGTGCTGAAGTCGACGGTGCCACCGCTCGCGGCAGGCGTTCCGGACTGCTGGCTTTCTGCGGCCTTGGTGCCGGTATGGCTGACGTAGCCCAGCGTGTAGACGAGCGCCAACAGCATCGCCGCAAGAGCGATGCCGACGCCCCAGACGGCCGTGCGGTAGATTCGGCTGGTCGGCATAAATTAAGGCGGCATCCCGGCCGCGAAGTTCAGTGTATCACGGCACTTCTGGCCGAACAATTGGAGCGATGATCGCTCAACTCACTTGAACGACAGTCGCCTCTTCCGGCGTCGTGAGCCGGCGCGAGAGTCCCTTCAGGACGTAGACGCGCTCGTCCGCGTGCTGCAACATCTCCGCGACGCTGCGCGCGTCGTCCGGGCAGCAGGCCACGCCGTACGAGGCGCTCATCGGCAGGTGCTCGCTCATCTGTGTCACGCTTGCGCGGCCCGCCGCGATCGCGCGCGCCAGCTTCTGTCCCGTCGCCTCAGCTGCGGCGCGAGGTGTGTCGGGCAGGATCACGGCGAACTCGTCGCCGCCGTAGCGGGCCGGGATGTCGGAGCTGCGCACCTGGTCCTTGATGATCTGTCCGATCAACGCCAGCAGCTTGTCGCCCATCAAGTGGCCGTACGTGTCGTTCACCTGCTTGAAGTGATCGAGGTCGAGCAGGATGAGCGACACCGGCCGCCCGTATCGATGCGCACGCTCCACTTCGTGCGTGAGCTGCTCGTAGAAGTAGCGGTGGTTGTAGAGGTCCGTCAGCGAGTCCCGGTAGGCGAGATCGCGCAGCCGGTGGCTCAGCTCCTCGAGGTGGCCGGAGTATGTCCGCTCGATGTGGATGTGCCTTCGCTTGAGGTAGATGCCCAGGGTGACGCCGAACCCGCCGGCCGTGAAGATGCCGACTGTCTCAACGAGGTGCTGGGTCTGCGAGCCGACCAGCTCCTGGCCCGCCATCGACCAGCTTGCAAGCGCGCCAACGAGGGCGCCGATGAACCAGAAGAACAGGTTGGTGCCGTCGCCCTTGGACCGGAGGCGCTTGATTGAGATCGACGTGCTATCGGGGAGCGGCTGATTGCCGTTCGCGCCGTCTGGCGTTGCCTTCGGCCGGTGACCGAACACGTTCGTCCTCCATCACGAGTGTCTTCGGTGGCTCGGCCGCCGTGGTTCGCCGGGAGGCGAACGGTAGGCCCGGTGCTTTGCGCCCCACCCTTTCGAGTGGTTGGCCTTTGTCGGACACGTATGCTGTTCTAAGGACAGTATCGGCCGCCCGGCTGCCTCCCTGTAGGGGAAATTCCTACGTCAGGGGCGTATGCGGCTCAAGGCGCTTCGAGAGCCGCCGTGGGTGCCCCGAGCGCTCCCTCAGCCTTCATCTGCCGGACCGTCTGTTCGAAGGCCTCCAGCGTACGGGCGACGTCTTCTTCCGAGTGTGCCAGCGAGAGCATCCCGCCCGGCCCCATCAGGTCGACGCCGTGATTCAGCATGCCGCGCCGCAGCGACCAGAAGACCTCGACTGCCATGGGCGGCGTCCGAGAGCCCGGCTGGCCCTGCCAGTCCCAGGAGAAGCTATCGACGGGCGGCGCGCACTCCGCGCCCATGACCAGGTGGAACATCGAGG
>JBGQHA010000176.1:0-5964 GCA_041497735.1 Dehalococcoidia bacterium
CATCATCATCGCCGGCGGCGTGGAGACGATGGGCCGCATCCGGCCCGCGCGTCCCGTCGACGGCAAGAAGACGACCGAGACGGAGGGCGGCAGGCCGATCGCGCAGGGCCGCGAGGAAGCGCCGCTGCCGGAGGGCTGGAAGGAGGCGGAGCTGCTGCCGCCGTGGTACCGCAAGACCGAGCCCTGGATCATGAACATGGGCCTGACGGCGGAAAAGCTCTCGAAGGTCTACGATGTTTCGCGCGAAGACGCGGACGCGTTCGCCGTCGAGAGCCACAGGAAGGCGCTCGACGCGCAGCAGCGTAAGGCCTACAAAGACGAGATCGTGCCGATCACGATCACCTACAAGGACGGCTCGACCGAGACGGTGGACACGGACCAGTGCCCGCGCCCGACGACGCTGGAGGCGCTCGCGAACCTGAAGCCCGCGTTCGTCGAAGGCGGCAAGGTGACGGCTGGCAACTCCTGTCCGCGTAACGACGGCGCGTCGCTCACGCTGGTGATGTCGAAAGACAAGGCGAAGGAGCTGGGGCTCAAGCCGCTGCTGACATATCGCCACGCGGCGACGATCGGCGTCGACCCGACGATCATGGGTATCGGCCCCATACCGGCGACGCAGAAGCTCTTCCAGCGCACCGGTATGTCGATGAACGACTTCGATCTTGTCGAGGTGAACGAGGCGTTCGCCTGTCAGGTCGTCGCCGTGAAGCGTGAGCTGGGCATCCCGGATGATAAGTGCGACGTGAACGGCGGCGCCGTCGCGATCGGCCACCCGCTCGCAGCGAGCGGCGCGCGGCTGATCGGCACCATCGGCTTCGAGATGCGCCGCCGGAACGCGGAGTGGGGCCTCGTCACGCTCTGCATGGGCGGCGGCATGGGCCTCGCAGCGGCCTTCCAGCGCGAAGCGTAAAGTCCTAGGCGATCGCGCACATCGGAGGAGGGCTAGCGGCTGCCCTCCTCTGCTGTTGTCCGGCCAGACAGGGCGTAAGGCAGGGACCAGATGCCAAGGCTTTGTTTTGTGATCATGCCGTTCTCGGCTACTGCGTCTTGCTCCGAAGACGAATGGACGCAGATTTTTGAGCACGTATTCAAGCCAGGGATCGAAGCGGCAGGATTAGACTATGAGTGCCGACGCTCTGATGCCAACAGGGGCAACCTGATTTCAGCAATCATCCGGAGTCTCCATGAAGCCCACGTTGTTCTCGCTGATCTGACTGACCAGAATCCCAACGTCTTCTACGAGCTCGGCGTGAGACACACGTTGAAGAATAGGACCATTCTGGTGGCTCAGAACCGGCAAAACATACCTTTCGACCTTCAGCCGTATGCGAACCACATCTATGAGTGGAAAACTCAAGGAGGACGACAGAGTTTTGCCACAACAATCAGAGAGCTGCTGGCGGATGTCGATGCTGAGCCCGAGAGGCCAGACAACCCTGTTAGCGATTTTCTGTCCCGGGGAGAAGTGATACCAGCCGACGAGATGGTTTCACCGGCCCCGGATGCCCCGCCGAGCCAGAGCTGGGATGGGGTCGACACCGATGCTTCCCGAGTCGAGGTTGTCCCACAATCAGACAACGCTCAAACAGACGTTTCCAACGGAGAAGCTCTCGCAGGGCCACTCTCAGCGGGTGTGTCAGGGGTCAGGCTCGCAAAGGAGCTTCTCGCAAGTAAGGATCTGCTCCGCCTCAGGACGGTTCTGCGCTCCACACGGCGCTACTATCAGGATGAGTGGCCATATCGTATGGAGTCTCTCGACGCAGAGCATCCCGCCGATCGGACGAGGATCGAATACGCTGACACGATGAGTTATGCCCTCGAGTATGTCAAGAAATTTGAGATCGACACACCGGAACTGGAAGCATTCAGTTTGACATTAGTCGATTCGGGTTGGGACCCAGCAATTTGGTTTTCGCGGCCGCTTGTGGGTGACTGGCTGTCTATGACTGAGGAGAACCGGCGCTCGCGCTTCAGAGCCATCCAAAGTAGCCCTGCAGTCTGTGCCCTAAAGCTGCTCGCAACGATCTGTTGTCAAGGAGTCGCCGACGATGCGTACGCAGTCCTCAGATTTTTTCTAACATCCCCAATTGAGTCGTTGGAACTTGGTGGGACGCTCAACTCTCTCGCGTTAGTGCGGAGGGGTGAACTCTTGCATCCGGAGGCTTTTTTCGGGTACGGCGATTTGGCAGTTCGGTATCTGATTGAGCTGCATGCTCGCTCACCAGTTCATCAGCAATTCTTCGTCAACGAAGCTGACTATCACAGGAATCTAGCTCAGTTTCTATTCCTTTGGGCACTCGGTGCCGACATCGCCCAAGAGCATGCCAATTACCCTCTGTACCCAGCATATAAGCTGGTTCCTCATGCAGCGATCGCGATCGAGGCGTTTTCGAAACGCCTCTTGGCTGACAAGGCCTTCGCGCCCGGTATTGCTTCAGTATTCGATCTAACGCTAGATGCGCTCAAAGAACACTGGAGAATAGCCATTCCGCGGCTAAACGCGGAAGAACTTGGCAAGAGGTATTTCCGCGTGTTGTCCGTCGTGGCGCCAGCAGACCTCTTCGATTAGGCAAATTGGGCGAACGTAGTCCCTACCAACCCACCGATAGGCTCTTCAGCCCACGCAGGATGAAGGTGCCGCCCCATTCCGGCTGCTCCGTCTCGAGACGTAATTGCGGCAGGCGGCGCAGCATCGTCGCGAAGGCGATCTGCGCCTCCGCGCGCGCGAGCGGCGCGCCGAGACAGAAGTGGATCCCGTATCCGAACGCGACGTGCCGGTTGTCCTGTCGCGTGATGTCGAGCGATTCTGGCTCTGCGAAGGCTGCCGGATCGCGGTCGGCAGCGGCGATCATGACGAACGCGAGCTGACCCTCCTCCATCCGCTGCCCGCCGATCTCGATTGCTCCTTGAGCGACGCGGCCCGTGCCCTGCACCGGCCCGTCGTAGCGCAGAAACTCTTCGACGGCGGACTCAGTGAGCTCCGGCCGCGCGCGCAGCACCTCGAGCTGCTCCGGGTTGCGCAGCAGCGCCAGTGCGCCGTTGCCGATGAGGTTCGTCGTCGTCTCGTTACCGGCGGCGAGCAGCAGGATGCACGTGGCGATCATCTCGTCTTCGCTGAGCACGGCGCCGCTCTCCTCCGCTGCGATGAGCCGGCTGAGCAGATCGTCCTGCGGGCGCTTGCGCCGCTCGGCGATGACGCCGCGGAAGTACTCGGCCATCTCCTCGGAGCTCTTGCGGCCGCGCTCCTGCACGTCGGGCGGCGTCATCGGGCCGCCGAGCGTTGCGACGACATCGTCCGACCAGCGCTTGAACGTGTCGCGCTCCTCCGGCGGCACGCCCAGCAGCTCGGCGATGACGATCACCGGCAGCGGGTAGGCGAGGTCCCAGATCACGTCCATGCGCCCTTGCTCCTGCAGCCCGTCGAGCAGCTCGTCGACGATCTGCTGGATGCGCGGCCGCAGCGCTTCGACGGCCTTGAAGGTGAACGCGCTGCTTGCCAGCCCACGGAGACGCGTGTGCTCGGGCGGATCGGACGTGAGCATCGTCGCCGACTGGGCGAGCGGCCCGGCCTGCGCCTGCTGCTCCATCATCTGCTGGACGAGGCGATTGCGCGCTTGGCGGCGGTCGGCGGAGAAACGGGGGTGCTTCAACACCGCCAGCACGTCGTCGTAGCGCGTGAGGATCCACGCCTCGAGCAGCGGGCTCCAGTGGACGGGGTCCTCCTCGCGGAGCTGGCGGTACATCGGATAGGGATTGGCGTGGACATCTGGAACGAATGGGTTGTACTCGACCGTAACCATGGGCTCCTGCCGAATCTAGCGCATACGCGCGATGTGACAGTGCATTAAAGCCGCCCCATCGCTCGCCCGTCAATGAGAAGCGCTGTGCTACAATAGCGCCGTCGAACGAAAAAGGGGGCGCTCCCATGCTTTCTGTCATCATCGTCCTCGCCGTCGTCGTCGGCGTCGTTCTCCTCTTCGGGCTGATCCTGCTCGGCATATACAACGGCCTCGTGCGATCGCGCATCCGCTGCCGCGAGGCGTGGTCGGGCATCGATGTGCAGCTCAAGCGACGCTCGAGCTTGGTGCCGAACCTTGTCGAGACCGTGAAGGGCTACGCCGCGCACGAGCGCGAGGTGCTCGAGAACGTAACTCGCGCGCGCGCTCGACTGGACCAGGCGGGCACGCCCGGCCAGGCCGCGCAGGCGGACAATGCTCTGACGGCGACGTTGAAGACGCTGTTCGCCGTCGCCGAGAACTACCCCCAGCTCAAGGCAAACGAGAACTTCTTGCAGCTCCAGCGCGACCTCTCCGACGTGGAGGAGAAGATCGCCTTCGCGCGCCAGTTCTACAACCGGAACGTGATGGACTTCAACACGCGCATCCAGGTCTTCCCGAACGTGCTCATCGCGAACACGTTCAACTTCACAGCGTTCGAGTTCTTCGAGGCCGAGGAGGCTGCGCGCGAGGACGTCAAGGTGAGCTTCACCACTCCGACCTCGCCGGCGCCACCGGCGCCGACCACGCCGGCGACGTAACGTGTCGCGGCGAGCGAGCTTCGCAGGAAGTATCGATGCCCCCCGCCATCCGGCGGGGGGTGTTGACTAGGTACCGTCATGCAGCAGCAACAGCAGGTCCTCGTCTACGACCGGATCGGCCAGAACCAGCGCGCGACGCTGCTTCTGCTCATCGTCTTCATCGGCGTACTGGCGGGGCTATCGATCGCGCTCGGCATCATCTTCGGGCTGCCGTATCCGTACGCGCCGCTGCTGATCATCCCGTTCCTCATCTACGCGCTCTTCAGCTACTACAGCTCATCGCGCATCGCGCTGGGGATCTCGCAGGCGCATGAGGTGACGAAGACCGAGGAGCCGGACCTGTACAACACGGTCGAGAACCTGTGCATCGGCGCCGGCTTGCCGATGCCGAAGGTCTACGTCATCGAAGATGCCGCGCCGAACGCGTTCGCGACGGGCCGCGATCCAACACACGCGTCTGTCGCGGTGACGCGCGGGCTGCTGCAGAAGCTCGACCACGCCGAGCTGCAGGGCGTCATCGGCCATGAGCTGTCGCACGTCGGCAACTACGATACGCGGCTGATGACCGTTATTGTCGTGCTCGTTGGGCTCTCGGCGCTCGTTGCGGACCTGATGTTCCGGCTCACCATCTTCGGGGCGGGCAGCCGGCCCGGGAATCGCGACCGGAGCGGAGGCTCGGGGTTTATCATCATCTACGCCATCGCGTTCATCGGGGCGATCCTCGCGCCGATCGCGGCGCAGATTATCCAGTTCGCTATCTCACGCCAGCGCGAGTATCTCGCCGACGCCTCGGGCGCGCTGCTCACGCGCGACCCGGAAGCGCTCGCCCGCGCGCTGGAGAAGATCTCCACCGACCCTGTGCCGCTGCACGAAGCGAACAAGGCGACGGCGCACCTTTGGATCGCGAACCCGCTGCGCGACCATAACAGCTTCTTGAACAACCTCTTCGATACCCACCCGCCGATCCAGGACCGCATCCGCGTGCTGCGGGCGATGGAGTGATGGTCGCTGGTCGCTCGTCGCTGGTGGTGCAGCGTGGTAAGGGCGACCTTTAGATCGCCACGGGCTTCACTCAGGCACAGCGGGTGGCGACTGTCACCCTGGGCGAAGCGAAGGGTCTGGCCCTCAAAGATCGACGCCTCTACTATCGGGGCCAGATTCCTCGCGGAGTTTATCCCGAGCGTAGCCGAGGGGCTCGGAATGACAATCCCCCTCTCCCTCTGGGAGAGGGGCCAGGGGTGAGGGAGTAGTGACCCTCCGTCCCTTCCGTCCCGGCCGTGGATGGTTGATCCTCATCGGCGGCTCGAATTCCTGGCCGCCGACCGAGCAGATCGACCGCGAGGCGATCGCGCGGATGGATAAGAGCAAGCGCATCGCGTTTCTACCGGCGGCGAACTGCCCGCCCGACTATGCTGAGTCGTTCCTCG
>JBGQHA010000177.1:0-5880 GCA_041497735.1 Dehalococcoidia bacterium
CACCGACGCCAACGGCAACTTCAGTGTCCTGCTCCTACCAGCTACCCCCGGCTTCAGCTTCAATTTCCCCACCACCGTCTACGCCGCCGACGGTGCGCTCATTGGCACGTTCACCATCCCAGCCGCTAACGCCGGACAGATGCTAACGTTCGGATCGCTACTCGCAGCGACGTCCACGGGCACCGGGGTCGGTGTTCCGCTGGGAAGCGTAAACCTCACCTTCAGCGCCGTAACTGGCGCAGGCACGACTAGTATGGCCGTAAGCAATGCGGGACCCCCGCCGCCGCTAGGTACTGACTCGGGCAGTGTGCCTGTCTACTACGATATTTCCACTACAGCGACGTTCGCCGGCTCAGTCAATATGTGCGTCAACTACGATCCAGCCGCATTCGCGGCTGCCGGCCCGCCCGCACTACTCCATTGGGACGGCAGCACCTGGCAAAACGTTACGACCAGCTTGGACGAGACGAATCACCGCGTCTGCGGGTTGGTCAACAGCTTCTCGCCCTTCTTAGTCACAATCCCGCAGCAAGATTCCGATGGCGATGGATGCACGGATATACAAGAGGCCGGGCCGAACCAGCTCCTCGGCGGGCGGCGCGATCCGCTCAACACATGGGACTACATGAACCCGACGCACGACGGGCAGAACCGCGTCGACGACATCCTGGCAGTGGTCTTTCACTACGGGAAGAACACCGGCGATTCGGGTTACTCGACCGACTACGATCGCACATACGTCGGCCCGAACATATGGAATCTGGGGCCGCCGAACGGCCAGATCCGCGTCGACGACATCCTGACGGCGGTGTATCAGTTCCACCACGACTGCGCCTAGCGATCACAGAGCCGGTGATGGGCGACCACAGCCGTGCGCCCCTACGTGGCGCGCGCGGCGCGCAGGGCGGCCAGATGGCCGCCCCTACCTGAGGGCAAGGCACGAGCGATAGCGACGTTTACCGCGAGGGATCAGATTCCTCGCTGACGCTCGAATGACGGAACGGCGGCGGGCGGGTTTGAAACCCGCCCCTACCGGCAGGCGTACGTGCGCGCCAGGCTGAAGCCTGGCCTTCAGTTTGTCCTGTTTCTTCGACAGAAGGGAGGCCGGTGAGGTAGAACCGGAGCGTGTGGAAGTACTACGTACTGCGGCTGGCGTACCTGCTGCTGGGCAGGTTGTCGCTGCCAACGCTCTATGGCATCGCGCACATCGTGGGGGATGGAGCGTTCCACTTCCGGCGCAAGGCGCGGCGCGGCGTGATGGCGAACATGCGCCAGGTGATGGGACCGGAGGCATCGGAGCGGGAGATCCGGCGCGAGGCGCGCGAGGTGTTTCGGAACGCGACGCGCTACTACGCGGACCTGCTGCATCTGCCGCACCTGGACCTCGAGAAGTTCTACCAAGAGCAGCTCGACCTGGAGGGCACCGAGTACCTGAAGGCGGCGCAGGAATCGGGGCGCGGGGCGGTGGTGGTGAGCGCGCACTTCGGCAGCCCGGAGATGGCGGTGCAGGGGCTGGCGGCGGCGGGCTTCACGCTGTTCGCGCTGACGGAGCCGCTGAAGCCGAAGGCGATGTCGGACTTCATCCACTGGCTGCGATCGCAGCACGGGCATCAGTTCCGGACAGTGAGCTTCGGCGGCGTGAAGGAGGCGGTGCAGCGGCTGAGGAAGGGCGGGATCGTCGCGCTCATGCTCGACCGCGACGTGGGCGGCACAGGCGTGCCGATGGAGTTCTGCGGCCGCGAGACGAAGATCCCGCTGGGCGCCGTCGATCTGGCGCTGCGCACCGGCGCCGATCTGATCCCGGCGTGGGCCTGGCGCATCGATCACTATCGCTTCCACGCGCGCATCGGGCCGCCGCTGGAGATCGTGCGCACGGGCAACTTCGACCAGGACGTGCGCAGCAATGCGCGGCGGCTGCTCGCGCTGTTCGAGGGTCATCTCAAGGCGTACCCGGGACAATGGGCGGTGCTGGAGCCGATCTGGGACAAGGACGGGCGAGCACCGGCTGCGAAGAAGAGTAAGGTACAATAGGGCCGAGCTTCTGTGGGAACCGCAGACCTGCACATTCACACCTCGCTGGGCGACGGCATGGCGGACATCCCGGAGCTCCTCGATCACATCGAGGAGAAGACGGAGCTCTCGGTCGTCGCGATTACGGAGCACGATGGGCTGCAGGCCGCCTTCGCCGCGCGGGAGGCGTGGGCGAATGGACGCTATCGCTTCGAGCTGATCGTGGGTGAGGAAGTGACGACGATCGAGGGGCATCTCCTCGCGCTGTTCATCGAGGAGCCAATCGAGAGCCTGAAGCCGCTGGCGCCGACGCTGGAAGCGATCCACAAGCAGGGCGGCCTCGCGATCATCCCGCATCCGATGAGCTGGCTCACGCGCAGCCTGGGGCGGCGTACGATCGACCGCGTGGTGGGCGAGCGACAGGATGGCGTGTACTTCGACGCGATCGAGCTGTCGAGCAGCCCGGCGGCGCGCGTGGGCGAGAAGCCGGCGCAGCGGCTGAACCGCGAGCGCTATCACCTGCCCGAGGTCGGCAGCAGCGACGCGCACTTCGCCGAAGCGATCGGCACGTCATACACGGAGTTCGAGGGCGCGACAGCGCTGGAACTGCGGCGGGCGATCGAGGCGGGGAGGACGAAAGCGGTCGTGGGCAAGCACCCATCGTTGCGGCAGATCGGCCTGCGGCGGGTCGTGCGGCAGCAGTGCCGCGGCATGCTGGCGACGCCGCGACAGATGGGCTGGCTGCCGACCATCGGCAGCTTTCTTCGCCGGGCCTGGCCTTGAAGATCGCGCTCGTTTCGCCGTACGACTGGACCGTGCCGGGCGGCGTGAACAGCCACTGCGCGCACCTGCGCGACCAGTTCATCGCGCGCGGGCATCAGGTGACGATCGCGGCGCCGGCGTCGCGTCCGGTGCGCGAGCCGGGCGTGGTCACGATCGGCAAGCGGCCGTTGAGCCTGCCCGTGAGCGGATCGAGGGCGCGCATCTCGCTGTCGCTCACGCTCGGCCCGGCGGTGCGGAAGCTGCTGGCGGAGGAGCGGTTCGACATCGTGCACGTGCACGAGCCGTTCATGCCGGTGCTGCCGATCCATTTCCTGCGCTACTCGGACGCAGTGAACGTGGGGACGTTTCACGCGACACGAGAGACGAGCCATTTCTTTTACACGTGGGGCAAGCGCCACGTGCGACGCTGGTTCCGCCAGCTCGATGGCAAGATCGCGGTATCGGTGGCGGCGGCGCGATTCGTGGAGCAGTACTGCCCCGGCTACTACAACATCATCCCGAACGGCGTGGACATCGCGCGATTCGCAAAGGCAACGCCGCTGGCAGAGTATCAGGACGGCAAGCTGAACATCCTGTTCGTCGGACGGCCGGAGAAGCGGAAGGGGCTCGACCACCTGCTGCCGGCGTACGCCCGTGTGCAGGCGCAACGCTCCGATACGCGGCTGATCGTCGTGGGCGCGGGGAAGTTCGACCGGTACCGGCGCATGGCACGATCACTGAAGTTGCGCGACGTCGAGTTTCGCGGCTACGTTTCGCACGAGGAATTGCCGCGCTACCACAAGTCGGCGCACGTGTTCTGCGCACCAAACACCGGCTACGAGAGCCAGGGCATCGTGCTGCTGGAAGCGATGGCGGCGGGACTGCCCCTCGTCGCGAGCAACATCGAAGGCTTCGCCGCGGTGCTCACCCACGGCGTCGAAGGGCTGCTCGTGCTGCCGGGCGACGAAGCGGGCCTGGCAGACGAACTGCTGGAGCTGCTCGACTCGGCGGACAGGCGCGCGCGGATGGCGGAGCGCGGTACGCGGCGCGTCGAGGAGTTCAGCTGGGACCGTGTGGCGCAGCAGGTGCTTTCGTACTACGAACGGCTGCTGCACGAGCGCGCGCTCGGCGGCGACCAGCAGCGTGAGCCCGCGCGTACGGGCTGACGCGGATGGCAAGACCGAAGCCGTTCACGCTCCTGCCGCACGCCGTGCCGCGCAGGCTGACGGACCCGATCGTGTTGCGGATGGCACGAGCGGGCATCTCGCCGAACCAGGTGACGCTGGCCGGCTTCGCCGGGAACGCCGGCGCGGGCGCGCTGGCGGCGCGCGGCCAGTTCCTGGCAGCCGGCGTGCTGATGCTTCTCGCAAGCGGGCTGGACCTGCTCGACGGGGCGCTGGCGCGCGCGACGGGGAAGGCGAGCGCGTTCGGCGCGGTGCTGGACTCGACGCTCGACCGGCTCTCGGAGGCGGCGGTGCTGGCGGGTTTGGCGTACTACTTCGCGGAGCGTGGCGATCGCGAGCAAGTAGTGCTCTGCTTCGCGGCGATGGTCGGTTCGATCTTGGTGAGCTACGTGCGGGCGCGCGCGGAGTACTTCGGGCTAAACATCAAGGAAGGGCTGTTCACACGGCCGGAGCGCGTGATCGTACTCGGCGGGGGGCTTATCATAGGCCAGGTACGCATCGCGCTGTGGGTGCTGGCGATCGTCGCCGGGATCACGGCGCTGCAGCGGCTGTATGTGGTGTGGGAACACTTCCGGCGCGAGCCGCCACCGATCGACGGGCCGCCGGGCGAGGAGCAGCAGACGTGATCCCGCTGCGGGAGCAGGAGTACATCCGGCAGCTCTTCAGCCAGGAGCTGGAGGGCAAGGTGAAGATCGATTACTTCACCCAGCGGCCGTCGGCGATCTACCTGCCGGGGCGCGAGGAGTGCGGGACCTGCGAGGACACGCGCAAGATACTGGAGGAGCTGGCCGCGCTGAGCGAGAAGATCCAGCTCACCGTGCACGAGCTGGCCGAGGCGCGGGACGAAGCGAGGAAGCTGAAGATCGATAAGGTGCCTGGTATCGTGATGCGGGGGCCGGTGAACCGGCCGCTGCGCTTCTTCGGGATGCCGGGCGGCAACGAGTTCTCGAACTTCATCGAGACGATCGCGGCGGCGTCCAAGACGAAGCTCGAAGTGGGCGAAGAGACGGCGAAAGCACTGAAGAAGCTGAAAGACAAGGTCTCGATCACGGTGTACGTCACGCCGACGTGCCCCCACTGCCCCGGCGTCGTGCGCGCGGCCTACCGGCTGGCGCTGGCGAGCGCGCACGTGGAGGCGGCGGCGGTGGAGATCGGCGAGTTCCCGCGTTTGGCGCAACAGCTCGGGGTGCGCGCCGTGCCGATGACGGTGATCAACGACCGCGCCGTCGTCTCGGGCGCGGTCGACGAGGCCGGGCTGCTGCAGGCGGCACGCAAGGCCGTCGAAGGGGACATGAGCCCGGCGACGGTGCAGGCGGGCGCGACGACGGTGGCCGCGCCGCAGGCGGCGGCGAGCGGACTGATCCTGCCACGCTGAGATGATCGCAACGGAAGCGGTCGGGCGCGAGTCGAATGGCATCGGCGCCCGCATCCGGCAGCTCTTCGACGGGCTGATCGAGCTCGACTTCACGCACCCGCTCGCGTTCGCGTCGCTGGCATTCTTCTACGTCGCCGCGCGGGTGCCCTGGGTGGACCATGGCTACGGGACCGACCCGGACGCGTGGCGCGTGGCGCTTTCGGCGACGTACCTGCGCGATCACGCAGATTACACGCCGTCGCGGCTGCCAGGCTACCCGCTGCACGAGTTCATCACTTCCGCCTTCATACGACAGGGCTGGGTATGGACCAACCTGAGCACCGTCGCGATCTCGCTGGCGGGGGTGCTGATCTTCGCCGCGCTGGCACGCAAGCTGGAACTGCCGCATCGCGGAGTGCTGGTGATCGCGTTCGCGTTTACGCCGCTGCTCTGGATCAACAGCACCACGACGATGGACTACATGTGGGCGCTGACGTTCGTGATGGGCGCCTACCTGGCGCTGCTGTACGACGCGCCGGCGCTCGCGGGGGTGAGCCTCGGGGCCGCGAC
>JBGQHA010000178.1:0-5874 GCA_041497735.1 Dehalococcoidia bacterium
GAACTCCGTGCTCCTCCTGCGGGCAGGCGATGTCCTAAGGATCCAGACGACGTCACAGCGCTACAACATCCCCCGCTCCGAGCTGACCGCTGTCGTTATCGTGGTCGAGACGCTGCTCGATGGGCTGGCGTTCGTCGTGCTTGTGGCGCTGGCGTTCACGCTCGGCACGATTCCGGGTGTGCTGCGGGGCACGTTCTGGGGCATGGCCGGCCTCGCGCTCATCGGCGTGACGCTGGGGGTGCTGGTCGCGCGCTTGGTAAAGGTCGATACGCTGAGTCGCCACATCCCGTTCCGGTGGCTTTCCTCCGAGGCGCGGGGCTCGGTTCTCACGTTGCTGCACCAGTTCCAGGACGGCATGCGTACGCTGCGCGATCCCGGGCTTGCCGTGCCGGCGATCGCGGCCTCGCTCGTTGGTTGGCTGCTGGAGGCGGGCGCGTACTGGATGTTCGGCAATGCGTTTGGGCTGGGGCTGTCTTGGAGCGCCTATCTGCTCGTCATGATGACGGCGAACTTCGCCGTCTCGATCCCGATCACGCCCTCGGGCATCGGACCCTACGAGGTGGCCACGCAGGCGCTCGTCGTCGCGCTCGGCGCGGGGAGCGCGGCCGCGACCGGCTTCGCGATAGGCATCCACCTCTGCTTCATCATCTGGATCACGATTACAGGCGTGATTGCGATGTGGCTCACGCACCTCAGCCCGCACGAGATCTTCTATCTCGCCAAGGAGCCGGAGCCGGAACGCGCCCCGCAACCTGAGCCGACGTGATCGTTACGGCCGTCGTCCGCAAGCCACGACGGAGGCTGCTGCAGGTCTTCATCGATGGCGAGGCCGCGCTCGAGATCGGGCGGGAGCTGGCCGTCGAGCGCGACGTGCGCGCGGGCCGGACGTTCTCGCAGGGCGAGCTGTATGCGCTCGCTGACGAGCAGGCCCGCCGGGGCGCGCTCGAGGCGGGCCTGCGCTTGCTCGCCTACCGCCCGCGCAGCGAGCGCGAGCTGCGCGATCGGCTGGTGCGCAAGGGCTTCCGGCGGCCGGCCATCGAGGTGACGCTCGCCCGGCTGAGAGAGCTCGGCTACCTGAACGACGCCGAGTTCGCCCGCTTCTACACCGAGACCCAGCAGACATCCCGGCCCCGATCGCAGCGCATCGTGCACGTTGAGCTGCGCAGCCGCGGCGTTGCGCAGGAGGTGGCGGACGAGGCGGTCGACGGCATCGATGACGAGGAGGCGGCCTATCGAGCGGCGAGCCGCCGGCTGGCGTCCCACCGCGGCCTGGACTACCAGCGCTTTCGTGAGCGGCTCGGCTCGTTCCTGACTCGCCGCGGCTTCAGCTACGACGTCGCGCGGCGCACGGTCGACCGCTGTTGGGCGGAGATCAACGATTCGCCGGCGGGTTGAAAACTCGCGGCTACCGCGTAACAGGAGCCGCAGAAGGCTCTCGGCGTACCTCCCCGCGCCGGGGAGGGGTCGTTCCACTCATTATTTCTTGACACTCTGAACGGGCCTTTCGTATCATGAGGAAACCCCTGAACGGGAAAGGATGTTCTGATACAAGTTACATAAAGTTCAGAAACGGAGGTAGAAATGCCAGCGCTCATCATCGTGAGCGTCCTAATCGGCGCACTGGCGCTGGCGGTCGGGGCTCTTCTCGGATACAGCACTAAGATTCGGCAGGGCAAAGGGCAGGTAGAGGCGGCAGAGGGTGCCGCTGCCCGCATCCTGGACGAAGCGCAATCGAAACAGCGAGAAACGCTTCTCGGGGCCAAAGAGGAGGCGATACGTCTACGGACCCAGGTGGAGACGGAGCTGAAGCCGCGGCGGGACGAAGTCCTGCGGCTGGAGCAGCGCATCGCCTCGAAAGAGGAGAGCATAGACCGCAAGCTTGAGACGATAGACCGGCGGGAGCAAGAGCTCTCGAACCAACGAGAACGGCTGGATACGCAGCGGACGGAGCTCGGCGAGCTCCGCGAGAAACATGTCCAAGAAATCGAGCGCGTCGCCGGCCTGAGCGCCGCCGAAGCGCGCGAGCTGCTCTTGGAGGAGCTCGATACGGAGATCCGGGAGGACGGCGCGCGCCGTATCCGCCTCATCGAGGCGGAGGTCAAGGAGAAGGCGGATCTCCGCTCCCGCGAGATCCTGTCGACGGCCATGCAGCGTCTCACCACCGATGTGGTGACCGAGACGACTATCTCCGTCGTTCCCATTCCCAGCGATGAGATGAAGGGGCGGATCATCGGCCGCGAGGGGCGCAACATTCGCGCGCTCGAGGCCGCCACCGGCGTCGATCTGATCATCGATGACACGCCGGACGCCGTCGCACTCGCCTGCTTCGACCCGGTCCGGCGCGAGATCGCTCGCATCGCGCTGACCCGGCTCGTGCAGGACGGCCGCATCCACCCGACGCGCGTCGAGGAGATGGTGGAGAAGGCGCGCCAGGAGGTGGACGAAGCGATCGTGACAGCGGGCGAGGAGGCCTCGCTCGAGGCGAAGTGTCCCGGCATCCACCCCGACGTGCTGAAGACCTTCGGGCGGCTCAAGTACCGCACATCGTACGGGCAGAACCAGCTCAAGCACGCCGTCGAGACGGCCCACATCGCGGGCATGCTCGCGGCGGAGCTGGGCGCCGACGTGAACACCTGCCGTCGCGGCGGGCTGCTGCACGACCTCGGCAAAGCGATCGATCACGACGTCGAGGGCACGCACGCGCTCCTCGGCGCGGAGCTGGCGCGTCGCTACAAAGTCAGCCCGGCCGTGGTGCACTGCATCGAGTCGCACCACGACGAGGTCGAGGCGCAGACCGTCGAGGCGGTCATCGTCCAGGTCGCGGACGCCATCAGCGGCGCGCGGCCCGGCGCGCGACAGGAGACGCTGGAGCACTACATCAAGCGCCTCCAGGCGCTGGAAGAAGTGGCGAAGAGCTTCCCGGGCGTCGATAAGGCGTTCGCGATCCAGGCGGGCCGCGAGGTGCGCGTGATCGTGAAGCCGGAGGCCGTCGATGACGTGGAGGCGATGCGGCTGGCGCGCGACATCTCGAAGATGGTCGAGGAGTCGCTCGAGTACCCGGGGCAGATCAAGGTCACCGTCGTGCGCGAAACGCGCGCGACGGAATACGCGCGGTAGGCGGCAGATCGATATGTAGGGGCGGTTCGCGAACCGCCCCTATTTCATAGTCATGAACGTCCTCATGATCGGCGACGTGATGGGGAAGCCGGGGCGGCATGCCGTCGCGGCGCTGCTGCCGGGCCTGCGCCAGGAGCTCGCGCTCGATGTCGTCATCGCCAACGGCGAGAACGCCGCCGCCGGCCGTGGGCTCACGGACAAGACGGCGCAGGAGCTGTTTGACGCGGGCGTCGACGTGATCACGTCGGGCAACCACATCTGGGACCAGAAGGAGATCGTCCCGCTCCTCGATAAGGAGACGCCGATCCTGCGGCCGGCGAACTATCCGCCCGCCGCGCCCGGACGCGGCATCGTGACGCAGAAGGGCCTGACGGTGCTCAACCTGCAGGGCCGCACCTTCATGCCCGAGACCGATGACCCCTTTCGCGCCGCCGACGCCTCCTTGAGCAACCTGCCGGAGGGCGCTATCGTCGTGGTCGATATGCACGCAGAGACGACCAGCGAGAAGCAGGCGATGGGACGCTACCTGGACGGCCGAGTCGCCGCCGTCGCTGGCACGCATACGCACGTCCCGACGGCCGATGCGCGTATCCTGCCCGGCGGCACCGCGTACGTGACCGACATCGGCATGGTGGGGCCGAGCGAGTCGATCATCGGCAACGACATCCAGTCGGTGCTGAACCGCATGCTGACGGCGATGCCGACGCGCCTGCCGGTTGCCGAGAACAGCTCGCCGGTAACGTTCAACGCCGTCCTGATTGAGATCGACGAGTCGACGCGGCGCGCGCGCCGCATCGAGCGCATCGACCGGGAGTACACGCGCGATGGTCAGTAATGGTCAGTAATGGTCAGTAGGGCGGACTTCCACAGCCACAGCACCGCTTCGGACGGCGTCCTCTCGCCGACGGAGCTGATGCAGCTGGCCTATCGCGAGGGCGTGCGCGTGATGGCGCTTACGGACCATGACTCGACGGAGGGCGTCGAGGAGGCGCGTCGCGCCGTCGCAGAGTACAAGGACTTCACGCTGATCTCCGGTGTCGAGCTGGGGACGGACATCCCGGGCGGCGAGGTGCACGTCCTCGGGTACTTCCTGGAGCCCGACGACGCCGAGCTGCAGACGACGCTGCGGCGATTACGCGAGGGACGCCGCGGGCGCGGCGAAGGGATGGTCGAGAAGCTGCGCGAGATGGGATTCGACGTGACGTGGGAGCAGGTGCAGCGCATCGCGGGCGACGGCGCCGTCGGGCGGCCGCACGTCGCGCAAGCGCTGTTCGAGAAAGGCTACGTCGCGACCGTCACGGAAGCGTTCGATAAGTACATTGGGCGCAACGGGCCGGCGTATGTCGAGCGCGAGAAGATGACCCCCACAGAGGCCGTCGCGACGATCGTACGCCTCGGTGGCGTCGCGAACCTGGCGCACCCCGCGGACCTACCGGACCTCGATGCGCTGCTCGCGGAGCTGAAGACGGCGGGGCTTTCCGGCATGGAGGTCTACTACAAGACCTACGCGCGCGATGTGGTCGAACGCTTGGCGGCAACGGCGCGGAAGTTCGGCTTGATTCCTCTCGGCGGGAGCGACTACCACGGCATCTTCGGGCGCGAGGAACCGCTGCCCGGTGGGATGCACTCGCCTCTGCCGGAGTCATCGATCGAGACGCTGCTCGCCCTCGGGCGGGAGCGGGTAGCCAGCCGGGCCAAGTAGGCCGTTCTCCGAACCGCCAAACCTAGGGCGGCGTGTACGTCACCTCCACCGCTGCCCAGTCGAGCGAGAAGGTGCGGGCGGTCGACGAAGCGACGTCCGTGATGCGGAGCCGGAAATTGGCGTTCGAGAAGTCGCCGACTGCCCAGGCGCGGCCCCAGGTGTCCGACGCGGCGCCTAGGATGTAGGTCGCCTGACTTGTCGTTAGAGTAGCCGTCGTCTTGGCGGCGGTCCAGGTGGTGCCGCCATTCCAAGATAGCTCGACGCAAATGTGGGGGGCACTGGTGGTGCTGCTGACTAAGGCATCCAGCCGCACCAGGATGCCGTTGACCACGGACCCGGCGGGGATGGCGAACCCGTAGTTGTAGAAAAGATGGCGGTCCTTCCCGGTGGCGGAACAGGAAGTTCCGGTGCCGGTACCGCTGTTGGCGTCCTGAGCTACGCCGCCGCCGCTTGCGCAGCCGTTACCTGGGGTTACTTCGAAGCCGTTGTTATCGCCGCTGCTCGTGGTGACGGCGGCGTTCGCTGTGCAGTTTGCCAAGCCGGTGTCTCCGGCTGCGGCCTGGTTGCTGTCGACGCTCTCCCAGTTCTGGTAATAGGCCCGCACGACGTAGTAGTACCCCCCCGCGCCTGGACTATCGACGTATGTCGTGGTCGTCCTCGGAGTCACTTGCGCGACCTGGGTGTAGGAGCCGCCGGATGTGGTGCTTCGGAGTACGTGATAGCCGCTGGCATACGTGTCGGACGTTGCTGTCCAGCTCAGGCTGATGGAGCTGCCGCCGGTTGCGCTCAGGCTCGTGGCCGGGTTGAGCGTGTCGGCGGTGAACGCATTGCTGCCGTTACTGAAGGCGTCGGTAGAGAGCCCCAGGCCGCCCTGCTGCAGGGCTGCGGCCAGCACGAGCGCCAGGCCGGCGAGCAGGAGAAGGACGCTCAGCTTACGCAACGCGCCGAGTCGTCCTTTGCGGCCATTCGGGGCTCGGTGGACCGCGCAGTCCTACGGGCCCGCCGGCGGAGCTCGCGGCTGCCGGCTGGATCCTCGGCTCGAAGGGCCCTCGACC
>JBGQHA010000179.1:0-5864 GCA_041497735.1 Dehalococcoidia bacterium
GATCTTCCGGGCTGCCGGTGTCAGCAGCAGCGACTCGCTCTGCAGAAAATAGGGGTACACGGGGACGCAGTGCCCGCCGACGCCCACGCCTGCCTGATGCAGGTGGGAGTACGGCTGTGAGTTCGCCGCCGCGAACGCCTCACCGGCGTCGATGCCGAAGTCGTCGGCGTAGCGTGCCAGCTCGGACGCGAGCGCGATGTTAACGTCGCGATAGACGCCCTCGGCGATCTTGGCGAACTCGGCCGTCTCCGGGTTGGCGACCCGCAGCAGGCACGGCGCCTCGAGCGCTGCCAGGTAGAACTGCTCCGCTCGTTTCCAGCTCTGCTCATCGACCGCGCCGATCACTTTCGGATAGGTCTTGAGGTCGCGGAAGATCCGGCCGGAGGAGACGCGCTCGGGGCTCGCTGCGAGCAGCACATCGCCCGTTCTCTCCCGGAGCGTCGCGCCGACACGCCCGCGCGTGGTGCCGACGGGCACCGTACTCTCGACGACGACGAGGGTGCCGCCGCGGATGCCCTCCGCCACCGCGCGCGTCGCCGCATCGAGCTGCGCGAAGTCCGGCGCGCGCTCCGCCGTGAGGCCGACGGGCACGATGAGCACCACAACGTCGCTCTCGGCGGCCGCAGCTGGCGTATCGCTCGTCGCGCGAAGTTTGCGTTCGTCAAGAGCGCGCGCCAACCCGTCTTCGAGGCCCTCTTCACCGACGATCGGGCAGTGGCCGGCGTTGACTTCATCGACACGCGCCTCGTCGATGTCGCAGCCAATGACGTCGAGCCCGCGCGACGCGTACCGGACGGCCAGCGGCAGCCCGATCTTGCCCAGGCCGACGACCGCGACCTTCACCTCGCTCGCCTCGCCGTCGCGAGCTCCACCGCTCCCCCGCGCGCGGCGGACGCGACGAGCGCGTCGGCGACGCGCATCGCCGCGATACCGTCTTCGGCCGTCACGGGGAGCTGCTCCAGCCCGCGAACGACGCGCAAGAACGCCGAGAGCTCGGCGCGCAGCGGCGCCTGGCCGGGGTCCGGGAACGACACCTCATCGGGCTTCGCCTGCTCATCGGACAACGTCACGTACTGCTGCAGCGTCTGCGTCAAGTAGTCGACGGCGCACATGCCCTGCTCGCCGAACACCGAAAGCTCCCGCAGCTTGACAGGCGAGAGCCAGTTCGCCTCGAGGACGGCGATCGTGCCGTCTTCAAAGCGCAGCAGCCCGACGATGGCATCTTCGTACTCGGTGCGCACGCCGCGCACCGCTTCCGCGTGCACCTGCTCGACCTCGCAGCCGAGGAGCATGCGCAGGACATCGATATCGTGGGTCGCCAGGTCGTACGCCACGCCGACGTCGCGCTCGCGCGGGTAGAACGGGCCGACACGCCGCGTGCGCACCTGATACACGCGGCCGATCGCACCGTCACGCAGGCGCTGCGCCAGCTCCCGCACGGCAGGATTGAAGCGCTCGACGTGTCCCACCATCAGGGGCACGCCCGCCGACTCGGCCGCGGCACGCAGCCGTTCGCCTTCCTCCACGCTCGCGGCAAGCGGCTTCTCCACCAGCAGCGGCACTCCCCGCTCGATGCAGGCGAGCGCGACCTCTTCGTGCAGGCGCGTCGGCACCGCGATCGTGACGGCGTCGGGGCGCTCTTCGTCCAGCATGCGCCGGTAGTCTTCGTACGCGCGCAGCGGCCGTCCGGGCGATAGCTCATCGAGCCGCGCACTGTCACTATCGGCAACGGCGACAAGCTCCGCGTCCGGCAGAGCGCCGAGCACGAGCGCGTGGTTCGCGCCCATCGCGCCGACGCCGATCACGGCGACGCGGAGGCGATCAACCACGGCGTGCTCCTGCGCCCGCCAGCGCGCCGTTGACGGCCGCAGCGATTCGCTCGAGGTCATGCTGCGACAGCGCCGGGTATACCGGCAGCGACAGCACCTCTTGCGCCGCGCGCTCCGCGACTGGAAACGATCCACCGATGCCGAGCTGCTGGTAGAGCGGCTGCTGGTGCAGCGCCTTTGGATAGTAGATCGCCGTTTCGATATCTTGCGCGCGGAGCGCAGCGCGGAGGGCGTCGCGCTGACCGAGGACACGCCCGAGCAGGCGGATGGTTGGCGGCTGGTCGCGCAGCGCAGCGCGGCGGGCATCGCGCCCGCCGTTCGACACGCGGATGGTGTACTGCTGATAGGCGTGGTACGCGCCTGCCCGCTCGAGGGGCACGGCGACGCCGTCCAGGTGCTCACTCAGCCACGCGGCGTTCGCGCGCCGGCGCTCGATCCAGCCGCTCAGCTTCGGGAGCTGCGCTGAGCCGATCGCGGCGGCGAGCTCCGTCATTCGGAAGTTGTAGGCGAGCAGCTCGGTGACGTAGCGCTCCTCCTCGCCCTGGTTGCGCAGCAGCCGCGCCCGCCGGGCGATCCCGTCATCGTCCGTAACGAGCATGCCGCCCTCGCCGCCTGTCGTGATGCTCTTCGTCGCGTAGAACGAGAGGCAGCCGGTGCCGAACGAGCCCGCGCTGCGTCCCTGCCATGTCGCACCGAGCGCCTGGCAGGCGTCTTCGATCACGATCAGCCCGCGCCGCTGTGCGATCTCCATCAGCGCAGTCATGTCGCAGGGATGACCGTAGAGGTGCACCGGAATAACCGCGCGCGTGCGGGGCGAGATCGCGCGCTCAAGCTGGTCGACGTCGATGCAGTAGTCATCGGCGCGGATGTCGACGAAGACCGGCCGCGCGCGAGCGAGCAACACGGCGTTCGCGCTTGCGGCGAAGGTAAAGACGGGAACGATCACGTCATCGCCGGCGCCGATGCCGTGTGCTTGCAGCGCGACAACAAGCGCCGCCGTCCCCGACGACACAGCGACCGCGTGTCGCACGCCCAACAAGCGCGCGACGGCGTCCTCGAACGCCGCGACTCGCTCGCCCTGGGTGAGACGCCCCGAGCGCAGCGTCTCAAGCACCGCCGCTTCTTCCTCGGCGCCCAGTATCGGCTGGGCGATGCGGATCACGAAGGTACCTCTGCCGGCTCGAACGTGTAGGCGCGGTTGCAGGTGAGACATCGCCACTCTTCGTCCCGGCGATCGAGTGGACAGCCGCAGATGCAGACGCGGCCGGCGACGCGCGCAGGATTGCCGACCACGAGCGCCTGTTCCAACACATCGCGCGTGACGACGGCGCCCGCGCCGACGAGCGCCCAGCGACCGATCGTAACGCCGGGCAGCACGACAGCCCCCGCCCCTATCGACGCGCCCACTCGCACGAGCGTCGGCACGAGATGCCAGTCGTCGTCGGACTTCGCGCTGCCGTCCGGGTTCACGGCGCGCGGATACGTATCGTTCGAGAAGGCGACATGCGGACCGATGTAGACGCCGTCCTCGATCGTGACACCGCGGTAGATCGACGCTCGGTTCTGCACCTTCACGCGGTCGCCGATGACAACGTCGCGGTCGATGTAGACGCCTTTGCCGATATTGCACTGCGCGCCGATGACGGCACCTTCGCGCACCTGCGCCTGATGCCAGATGCGAGTCCCCTGCCCTATGCGGGCCTCAGGAGAGACATCGGCCGTGGGATGGATCATCGTGTAGTAGTTGTACCATGCGCTCGGCGGCATGGCCGTCGCCGAACACGTTCGCCGGCTCGCCCCGCGGCCGGGGCCTCTGCGCAGCTTCGACGATCCGTTGCGGGTCCGTGCCGGCGAGGACGTTCCAGCCGCCCGAGAGCGTCTCTTCCCACTCGGTCTCCTCTCTGAGCGAGACGGCCGGGACGCCCAGTAGGTAGGCCTCCTTCTGCACGCCGCCCGAGTCCGTGATCACGACGCGGGCGTTGCGTTCCAGCATCAGCATGTCCAGGTAGCCGACGGGCTCGATCACGCGCACGTTCAGCGGCGTCTCGAGGTCGGACGACGCGAGCGCGAGCCGCGCGCGAGGATGCATCGGAAACACGACCGGCTCATCGAGCAGCGCGAGCGCGTCCAGGATGCGCTCGAACGCGCCGAGATCGTCCGTGTTGGCCGCGCGGTGCACCGTCGCGAGGGCGTACTCGCCTCGCGCGAGGCCGAGCTGCTTGAGCAGCGACGATCGCTCCTCTGCGAGCGGCAGGTGCTGCAGGAGCGAGTCGTACATGATGTCGCCGGTGAGCCGCGATCGCGCCGACAGCCCCTCGTGCGCGAGGTGCGCCATCGCGGCGTCCGTCGGCGCGAACAGCAGATCGGCAAGGTGATCGGCGACGATGCGGTTGATTTCCTCCGGCATCGATCGGTCGCCGCTGCGCAGCCCGGCCTCGACGTGTGCGATCGGCAGGTGCAGCTTCGCGGCCGTGAGCGCGCCGGCGAGCGTCGAGTTCGCGTCGCCGAAGACGACGACCCAGTCCGGCGCTTCGCGCTCGAGCACCGGCTCGAGCCGCTCCAGCATCTGGCCTGTCATCCGCCCGTGCGAGCCGGACCCCACGCCGAGATAGTGATTTGGCCGTGGGATCTCGAGCTCCTGGAAGAAGATATCCGAGAGGTTGGGATCGTAGTGCTGGCCGGTGTGGATCAGGACCTCTTCGTGCTCGCGGTGGAGGGCGCGGCTGAAGGCGGCGGCCTTGATGAACTGCGGGCGCGCGCCAACGACAGTGACGACCTTCATGAGTCTGTAGGGGCGGGCATCCGCCCGCCCTGGACGACCGGATGGTCGCCCCTACGACGAGATGTAGCCGTCATTAGTTGTCCGAAAAGGTCTGGGCGGGCTGCACATCGCGCTTGTCGATCCGCGCAAGCGCGTGGAGGAGCGCGATGAGCTCGTCGCGGCTCTCCGGCATGTTGCCCTGCAGCGTTTCGATCCGCTCGACGAGCTCCGCAGCGGAGACGGGCGGCGGCCCCTGCACGAAGAAGACCTGAGGGTGCTCCGTCGGCTGCATAGCGCCGCGGCGCTCGAGCGGCTCCTCGCGGAGCTGCTCGCCGGGGCGCAGGCCGGTGTAGACGATCTGGATATCCTTACCCGGTTGATAACCGCGCAGCCGGATCAGCTTCTCGGCCAGGTCGGCGATGCGCACCTCCTCGCCGAGGTCGACGACGAGCACCTGGCCCTGGCCTGAGATCGCGGTCGCCTGGATCAGGAGCCGCACCACCTCGGGCGGCGACATGAAGTGGCGCGTTACGTCGGCGTGGGTGAGCTGCACCGGCCCGCCCCGCTCGATCTGACGCAGGAAGAGCGGCACGACGCTGCCGCGGCTGCCCATCACGTTGTGCAGCCGGACGGCGCAGAACTGCGTGCGGCTCTGCCTCCCGAGCGCGGTGACCACCAGCTCCCCGATGCGCTTCGTCGCGCCGTAGACGCTATCGAGCTCCGCAGCCTTGTTCGACGAGATGAACACGACACGCTCCGCATCGACAGCGTCAGCGGCGAGACAGACGTTCATCGTCCCGACGACGTTGACGTAGAACGCGGCCTCAGGGTGCTCTTCGATGACCGGAATGTGCTTGTACGCGGCTGTGTGAAACACGATCTGCGGCTTGGCGGCGCGGAACGCGCGCTCCAGCCGCTTGCGGTCCGCGATGTCCGTCACCAAGATGCGCGCGTCCACCCCGACCGCCTTCAGGTCGCGCTGAAGGTCGTAGAGGCCCGTCTCGTTCGTGTCCAGCAGGTGGAGGACAGCCGGCGCGAAATCGAGGAGCTGGCGCGCCAGCTCCTCGCCCAGATAGCCGGCCGCACCCGTGATCAGGACCTCCCGCCCGCGGATCGCGGCGGCGCAGGCGGCGAGATCGATCTGCTGCTGCTCCCGCGCGAGCAGGTCGTCGACCGTGATCTCGCGCAGCTTGCTGCTGCCGCCGGCATGGACCATGTCAAGCACGCCGGGCACGGTGCGCACGGCGGCGCTCGTCTGCTGGCAGATGCCGACC
>JBGQHA010000180.1:0-5861 GCA_041497735.1 Dehalococcoidia bacterium
GCGGCGGTCTCGGGCTGCTCACCCCGCTCGATCAGCCCCTTCGGGAGCTGCCAGGCCTTCCCGCCCTGGGTGGAAATGAGGCAGACGTCAGGACCCTCACGCCGGCGGCGGCGATAGATCACGCCGCCCGCCGAGATCTCCAGGCGGGTCTTCACGTCTTCTGCAGCTCGTCCTGATCGTTCTTGTGCTTGGAGTTCGTGCCGGCACGCGGTTGACGGCCCATCGCCGCGATGCGTCGCGCCATGGCCGCGAGTCGATCGGCGGCCCTGCGGTACACCGTGTTCGCCGGGTACTTGCCGCGAGCGTCGGGCTCGCCGGCCGGCACGCCCGTCAGGATCTCGATGCCTTCGCGCACGTTGGTGACAGCCCAGACGTTGAACCGTCCGTCGCGCACGGCATCGATGACTTCCTTCTTCAGCATGAGATGCTTCGCGTTCTCTCTCGGAATGGCGACGCCTTGCTCGCCGGTCAGACCCTTTGCTTTGCAGACCGCGTAGAAGCCTTCGATCTTCTCGTTCACGCCGCCGATCGCCTGCACCTCGCCGGCCTGGTTGACCGAGCCGGTGACGGCGACGCTTTGCTTGATTGGCACGCCCGATATCGCCGAAAGCAGCGCGTACAGCTCCGCGGCCGAGGCGCTGTCGCCTTCGATCTCGTCATACGTCTGCTCGAAGCCGATCGATGCGGTGAGCGAGAGCGGCCGCTCCTGCGCGAACGTGCCCTGGAGGTAGCCGTTCAGGATCATGAAGCCCTTGTTGTGGATCGGCCCGGAGAGGTTAATCTCGCGCTCGATGCTGGTCACCTGGCCTCGCCCGAGCGACGCGCGCGCCGAGATCCGCGTCGGCCGTCCGAAACGGTAGTCGCCCAGCTCGAGTACCGAGATGCCGTTCACCTGCCCGGACACCGCACCCGCGGTGTCGATCATGATCGTCCCGTCTGAGATGATCTCCTGCACACGCTCTTCGATCAGGTTGGAGCGGTAGATCTTCTCCTCAATCGCGCGCTCGACGTGCCGGTCATGCACGAGATCGCTCTTCTCATCGCCGGCCCAGAAGTTGGCCTCCGTCAGCAGGTCGCTGATGTCCAGGAAGCGCGTCGATAGCTTGTGCTGATGCTCGACGAGCCGCGCGCCGTGCTCGACAACGCGCGCGACAGCCGTCTTGTGGAAGGGCCGCAGGTGCTCGTCGCGCACCTGGCTGCTGACAAAGCCGGCGTAGAGCTTCACGCAGTCCGGGCTGCGCTCCATGTCCACGGTGAAGTCCGCCTTCACGCGGAACAGCTTGCGGAAGTCTTCGTCTGCGCTCTGGAGCAGCTGGTACATGCGCGGGTTGCCCACGAGCACGACCTTCACCTCGAGGGGCAGCGGCTGGGGCGTGAGCGTCGCGACGGGGATGGCGCTGAACTGGTCGCCGAGGTTGAGGATCTGCGCCTCCCGGCAACGGATCGTGCGCTTCAGCGTCTCCCACGCCAGCGGAGTCGTGAGCACGTCGATGGCTTGCAGCACGAGATAGCCGCCGTTCGCGCGGTGGATCGCGCCGGCCTTGATCATCATGTGGTCCGTTGTCATGGAGCCGAGCTGCGAGCGGTAGTCGACGCGGCCGAAGAGGTTGTAGTAGGTCGGGTTGTGCTCGATGACGACCGGCGCGCCGCTGTCGCTCCCCCGCGAGATGATGGCGTTCACCTTGTAGCGCGTGAAAAATTCCTCGACCGGCGCCCTCAGCATCGGGGGCACCTGCGGTGCGCTGCCATCGGTCGCGCGGAATTGGTCGAGGTGCTCGATGATGTCCTGCTCCACCTGACCGAGGTACGCGACCGCCTTCGGGATGTCCATGTACTCCTGCCGCAGCTCGTTCAGGGGCGGCGTAATCGCATACTTGGCGACTGACTTATCGAGCTCTTCCAGACGGGATTGCGCCTCCCGCTCCTGCCGGCGCGTCTGCAGCAGCGCCTGACTGATCAGCGACTGGAGCTCTTCGCCCCGTTCTTCAACCTTCTGCCTCTCTTCGTCCGGCAGCGCGGCGAACTCCTCGCGGCTCATCGGTTGGCCATCGGCCTTGGTCGGGATGGTCGCCACCCCCATCGGGCCGACGTTGAGGGTGAAGCCGCGCTTGCGCGCCTCTTGCTCCACGCCCTCGAACACTTTCTCGCGTTGCTCGCCGAACTCGTGCATGAGCTGTTCGCGGTTCTTCACGTAGGCGTCCGTCTCGAAGTGGCGCGGGATCTCGCGCCGGCAGGCGTCGATAAAGCCGTCCATGTGTTGCGCCAGCGCAGGGCCGCGCCCGGCGGGCAAGCTCATCACCGAAGGTTGGCGGTGGTCGTCGAAGTTGTGGACGTAGCACCAGTCGGGCGGCAGCGGCCGGCCGGCCGCGATGCGCTCGACCGCAGCCCGCAGCGTGTAGTTGCGCCCGGTGCCCGGCGGCCCCGAGACGAAGAGGTTGTAGCCCGCCGCTTCGATCGCCAGACCGAACTGCAGTGAGCGAAGGGCGCGCTCCTGGCCGACGGTGCCGTCGGTGGGCGGCACTTCCGCCGTCGTCTCGAAGCCGAGGTCGTCGGGATTGCAGACGCAGTAGAGCGCGTCCGCCGGGAGGCGTGTCGCCGCCGCCGTCGCGCCTACCACCACGAAGCTCTCACCTCGTTCGCCATGTCTTCATGATAGAAGCTGCCCGCGCTTGCGTCACGGCCGGCCCGTAGTATGATGGCTTGGCCAACGAAAGGAGCAGCTCGTGAAGATCGGCCTCCATCTGCCGCACGTGGGCCCGCTGGGCAATCGAAATGACCTCATCGAGTTCGCCCGCTTCGCCGAGGAGCGCGGCTTCGACTCGCTTTGGGTGAGCGACCACGTCGTCGTCCCCCGCACGATCACGTCGCGCTACCCGTATAGTCCCGATGGCAGCTTCCCGCTGCCGCCCGATCTGCCGTTCCTGGAGCCGCTCGCAACGCTGCTCTTCGTCTCGGCCGTGACGCAGCGCGCAATGCTCGGCACGACGATCCTCGTGGTACCCATGCGCAACCCGGTCATCACGGCGAAGATGCTCGCCACACTCGACGTCCTGTCGAACGGTCGCTGCATCCTCGGTGCCGGCGCGGGGTGGATGCAGGAAGAGTTCGAGATGCTGAATGTCCCGTTCGAGAAGCGCGGCGCGCGCCTCGATGACTATCTTGGCGTAATCAAGTCGCTTTGGACGGAAGACCAGCCTTCATTCAAGGGCAAGTACTACTCGATCGAGAACGTCGGCTTCGCGCCGAAGCCGGCGCAGCAACCGCACCCGCCGATCTGGATCGGCGGACACAGCACGCCGGCGTTGCGGCGCGCCGGCCGCCTGGGCGACGCCTGGCACGCCGCGTACAGCGGTCCGGAGATCGTGAGCCAGCAGTACCAGGAGGTGCGGCGCCACGCCGAAGAGGCCGGACGCACTCCCGATAGCGTCGCGCTGACCGTGCGCATGCGATTGCCGCTGAAGGACCTCGATCGCACCGCGGAGCAGCTCGAGCGCTGTCGCGAGATCGGCGTGGCACACCTTGTCTCGGAGGCGTTTGGCTCCAGCCTCGACTCGCAGAAGTCACTCATTGACACACTCGCCAACGCGCGATCGAAAGCGCTCGCCTAGCTTCCGTTCGACTCCGCGTCATACAATACAGAGGCAATGTGGGACTTCGGGCACGCCGAGCTGCTGGAGCCAGAAGCGATCGGCGAGGCCGGCCGGCGCGTCTTCCGTCTGCGCATCATGAGCGGCACCGAGACCGCGTCGCTCTGGCTGGAGAAGGAGCAGCTCGCAGCGCTCACGCTCGCCTTTCGCCATCTCCTCGAACAGACCGAGGATCGTCCGTCCGACGCTCCTGCGCCGTCGCCCAGCCAGCCCTTCCCTGAGCGCCCGCAGGTCGACATGAAGCTCGGCCGCCTCGGTATCGGCTACGACGAAGACCTGCGCATGGTGACGATCTTCGCCTACACGCCGGAAGACGCCGAGGACGCCCCGCCGACGTTCGCCTGTCAGGTGAACCTCAAGCAGTGCGCAACCTTCGCCGAGCGCGCGGAGGAGACGATCAACGCCGGACGCCCCATCTGTCTCCTCTGCGGCACGCCGATCGAGAAGTCGGGGCACAAGTGCGAGCGGCGCAACGGCCACAGCTCCCAGCCCATCTCGCTCGAAAACAGCGAGTGAGCGGACTCCACCTCAGCGATTCTCCGGAGGTCCTATGCCCAAGAGCGCCACCGTCCAGTACCTTGCCGACTACAACTTCGCGCAGCTCGCCACGACCGGCCAGCACGCGTTCGTCTCCGACGAGCCCGTCGAGTCCGGCGGCGATGGCCTCGGCCCAAGCCCGTACGAGCTGTTGCTCTCCGCGCTCGGCTCGTGCACGGCGATGACGCTCCTGATGTACGCGCGGCGCAAGGGCTGGGACCTGGCGGACGTCTCGGTCCACCTCACCCACGACCGCGTCCACGCCGACGACTCGCAGGACGCCGAGAACGACGGCGCCCGCGTCGAGCGCATCACGCGCGACATTTCGCTGCGGGGCAACCTCACCGAGGAGCAGACCCAGCGCCTGCGAGAGATCGCGACTCGTTGCCCGGTGCACAAGACGCTCCTCAGCGCGCCCCAGATCATCGATAGCGTCATCGCCGGGGCGTAGGAGATTCGCCTAAGAGTTCCGAACCGCGTATGTTAGGATCGATGTGCCGGGGCGCCGCTCCGCGTTCCGACCGATAACTACGCAGGAGCACGCATGGACCCCCTCCCCGCCACAGAACGCTGCGCCGTCCACCGGCTTGGCCTCGTCGACTACGAAAAGGCATCCGAGCTGCAGCGCAAGCTCGGCGACAACTGCCGCGAGCGCGGCGAGCAGCACCTGCTCCTGCTCGAACACCCGCCGACGTACACGCTGGGCGCGCGCGGCAAGCAGGAGCACCTCCTGCTGAGCGCCGACGCGATCACACGCATCGGCGCGACGGTGCACCGCATCGATCGCGGCGGCGACATCACCTTCCACGGCCCGGGCCAGCTCGTCGGCTACCCGATCCTCGATCTGAATCGCTGGCGCCAGGGGCCGCTGTGGTACGTGCGCTCGCTCGAGGCCGTGCTCATGGAAACGCTCGCCGCGTTCAACATCGAAGGCTCGCGGTTGCCCGGGCGGCCGGGCGTCTGGATCGGCGGCGAAAAGATCGCATCGATCGGCGTGCACGTCTCGCGCGGGATCACGAGCCACGGCTTCGCCCTCAACGTCGACCCAGACCTCTCGTACTTCTCCCACATCGTGCCGTGCGGCCTGCCAGGCGTGTCGATGACCTCGATGGCGAAGGCCCTTGCGGATCGTAGGGGCGACCATCTGGTCGCCCTGGGCGGGCAGCCGCCCGCCCCTACACCCTCCATGAGCGACGTCATGGACGCCGTCGTGCGCGCGTTCGCGAACGTCTTCGAGATCGAGATGCAGGACGGCGATCGAGTCGCCGCGCCGCGGGCCTGGTCGCCGGTGATGGCGCTGTGATTGAGTCGACAATCATTCCGCTGCAGGCGCGCACAGCGACCTCCGCGCGAGAACCGAAGCCGGAGTGGCTCAAGGTACGCTTCCCTGCCGGTGACCGCTACCAGCGCATCAAGTCGCTCCTGCGTGACAACGACCTGCACACCGTCTGCGAGGAGGCCCGCTGCCCCAACATCGGCGAGTGCTTCGACTCCGGCAGCGCCACGTTCATGATCCTGGGCGACGTCTGCACGCGCGCGTGCGGGTTCTGCGCCGTCACGAGCGGGCGGCCAGAGCACGGCCTCGATTGGCTGGAGCCACTGCGCGTCGCGCGGGCGGTGCGCATCGCCGGGCTCGACTACGTGGTGATCACGTCGGTCAACCGCGACGACCAGCCC
>JBGQHA010000181.1:0-5826 GCA_041497735.1 Dehalococcoidia bacterium
GCTGCGCATCGCGATCGATTGCTCAGCCATTCCGGCGCAGATGGCCGGCGCTGGCGTCTACACGTACCAGCTCGTACGGGCGCTCGCCGAGCTGCCGCGCAAGCACAACATCATCGTCTTCGCTCGCGCCGGCCTGTTCGACGACCTGGCGGCGCAGCGCAAGCTGCATGTCGTGCAGATCGACCCACGATCGCGCGCGCTGCGGCTGGGCTGGGAGCAGGCCGTGCTGCCGCTGCTCCTTCGCCAGTACCGAGTCGACGTGCTGCACTCCCCGCACCATCACACGCCGCTCGTGCTCGCGCCGCCGCGGCCGAAGCGGGTCGTCACCGTGCACGACGTCACGTTCATGCTCCTGCCTGGCCGCTACCCTACCGCGCGACGGCTCTATATGGAGGGCCTCACGCGCGCCGCGGTGCGCGTCGCCGACGCGATCATCACGCCCTCTCACGCCATTCGAGACGATGTCGTGCGGATGCTCGGCGTTCCGGCGGACCGCATCGTCGCGATACCGGAGGCCGCTGGGCCGCAGTTCGGGCCAGCGACCGCAGACGAGCAAAAGCGCGTGCGAGAGCAGTATGGCCTGCCGTGGCGGTTCGTGCTGAGCGTCGGCAGTCGGGAGCCAGGCAAGAACCGCATACGTCTCCTGCGGGCGATTGCGCTGCTGCGTGACCGAGGCACCGAATGCACGCTGGCCATCGCGGGCCAGCCGGTCTGGGACTACGACCGCGAGACGGCACTCGTGCGGCAGCAGCGGATCGAAGAGCGGGTCCGCTTCCTCGGGTACGTGCCGGACCGCGACCTCGCAGCGCTCTACTCCGCCGCGACGGTGTTCGCCTACCCATCTCTGTACGAAGGCTTCGGCCTGCCCGTGTTGGAAGCGATGGCCTGCGGGACGCCTGTCGTGACATCGAACGTTGGCGGCACGGCGGAGGTGGCCGGCGATGCAGCGCTGCTCGTCGATCCACGAAACACGCAAGGGCTCGCAGACGCTCTGGGCCGGTTGCTCTCGGACGAGGCGCTTCGGGCCCTCTTACGCGTGCGCGGGCTCAAGCGGGCCGGTCAGTTCTCGTGGGAGCGCGCCGCCCGCGAGACGCTCCTGCTGTACGAGCTCGTTGCGGCGAGCGCATAACCTCCGTGGGACGGGCCTTGGCCTGTCACTGTCAGACTGAAGCCTGACCCGCCTCGCTTGTGCTAGCTTGCCAGCGTGGACGTTTCGATCGTCATCGTCAGCTACAACGGTCGTGACTACCTGCGCCGCTGTCTCACATCGATCTACGAACACACGCGCGATGTCGACTGCGAAGTCATCGTGGTCGACAACGCGTCGGCCGACGGCTCGCCTGAGATGGTGGCGGCGGAGTTCCCCCAGGCCGCGCTCGTGCGGCGCGCGGCGAACGGCGGCTTCGCAACCGGTGTGAATGAAGGCTTGCGCATCGCCCGCGGCGAAGCGTTCTTCATCCTGAATCCCGACTCAGAGATCACGGCGAACATCCTGCCCACGATGCTCCGATACCTGCGCGCGCACGACGACATCGCTGTCCTCGCGCCCAAGCTGGTCGACGCCGATGGGACGCTGCAGCTCTCGTGCCGCGCGTTCCCGGGCTTCGCCACGGCGCTGTTCAACCGCTATTCGCTCGCGACAAAGCTGTTTCGAAACAATCGGCTCTCGCGCGGCTACCTCATGGCTGACTTCGACCACAGCTGCGTCGCCGATATCGATTGGGTGTCCGGCGCCGCCTGGCTGATGCCCCGTCGCGCGTACGAGGCCGTCGGCCCACTCGACGAAGCGTACTTCTGGTCAATAGAAGACGTCGACTACTGCCAGCGAGTCCATCGGGCGGGGCTGCGCGTCGTGTACTTCCCCGAGGCGACGGTCGTCCACCACATCGGGCGGAGCGCCGCGGCCGCGCCGGCGCGCTCGATTATCGCGCGGCACCGTGGCATGTGGCGCTACTACCGCTCGTACCTGCGCCCCCAGACGCCCTTGCTTCGGCAGGCGGTCGATGTGGCCGTCCTGGCCGGCATCGTCTTGCGCGCGGGGGCGCAACTCGCCGGCGCGCGGCTGAGACAAGCGCTGGAATCGTCGAAGAAGGCCCAGGAAGCGTCAGTCGCGGTCGACCGGGTCTGACCAGCGCACCGGCACGACCGCCTCCCGCCGCAGCCACTGCCGGAGCCAGACCACGCTGGCGCTGTTCCACAGCGAAAGCAGGTACCCCAGCCTCGTCAGCAGCACGATGACGACGGCGACGACGCCGATCAAGACGGCCGCCTCCGCCCCGAAGATGCGTACGTGGTGGAGGAGGAGAGCGCCGGTCGCAAAGAGCGCCGAGATCGCGTAGATCACGACGACCAGCCCGCGCGGGCCGAATCCCGCGATCTCAAGCCGGTGATGGATGTGGTCCTCGTCCCGCAGGAGCGGATGGCGATGATCGAGCGCGCGCCGCAGCACCGCAAGCACCGAATCGGCGATCGGGAAGCCCAGCGCGACGATGGGCACAGCGATGAAGACGGCATCCGTCGAACCCGTTGCGCCGCGTATCGAGAGCGCGCCGAGGATGAAGCCGAAGAGCAGCGCCCCCGAGTCGCCGAGCAGCACGGAGGCGGGCGGCAGGTTGAACGGCAGCAGCCCGAGCCCCGCTCCTGCCGCGGCGATGAGCAGCAGCGCGACCGTCGGGTGGCCGGCGCTCGCCGCGATCTGCGCGAGCGTCGCTGCTGCGAGGACCGACACGCCGGTCGCAACGCCGTCGCGCCCGTCGATGAGGTTGATGGCGTTCGTGCAGAACACCACCCAGAGCACCGTCAGCAGCGGGGCTATCGGCCCCAGGTCCAGCTCCGGCCCCCAGGGCAGGCCGAGCTTATGGATGCTGTAGCCGGCCATGTACACCGCCGAGGCGGCCGCGATCTGGACGACGAGCTTGGGCCGCCAGTCGAGCACCTTCCAGTCATCGAGGAAGCCGATCGCAAAGATCAGCGTGCAGGCGCCGAGGAACGCGACGAAGTGGCCGGACTTCGGTGCGAAGAGCTGGTTCGCATGATGCGAGAACGCCGAGACGATGAACGGCACGACGGCGAAGGTGACGAAGACCGCGACACCGCCCCAGCGGGGGCGCTCGCTGGCGCCGCGGCGGCGGTGGAAGAGACCGACATGACTGATGGTGCGCGATGCGACGTAAGAAACGGCAGTAGCAGCCAGCCCAAGGCCGACCGCGAGTGCGAGCGTCGTTAGGTAGACGTCTAGCATGTCCTTGCTTGCCGTCCCACCTCAACGCAAGTCTAGCATGGCCTTGGCTCAGGGCAAATGGCCGCCTTGTGAGCGCCATGGCGGGCGAATACACTCGAACAGACCGTGCTCAGATTCAAAATCGCGCTCTGCTCCCTCCTATTGCTGTCATTCGCCTCGGCGTGCAAGGTCCATACTAAGTCAATTCACGCCCCGACCGGCACTTCGAGTGCCGTAGCCGCCACGAACATAACGACCGCCATCTCACGGACGCCGGAGGCCGCGCCCACTGCCCTACCGCCTGCCGCTCGCGTGGTCACGCAAACAGCCGTACTTGGCCGCCTCACCCGCGTCGCCGGTGGCACGCCGCAGCCCGTCAACCTGCGCGGGCTGATCGACGCCTCCTGCCAGGACGGTCTGATGACGATCCGGACATCGCTGGAGACCATCTACGCGGCGCTCCCCTGCGATCGCTTCCTGGACGACAGCGCCAGACAGCAGTTTCTCGGCAAGGACGCCACCATCACGCTGGAGGTCACGGCCAACCGCTATCGCGTCCTGATCGAGACGCTGGACGGCGCTGAGGCCGAGTTCACCGTCGACGGCATCTGGCTGGGATAGCTCCCTGATCAGGCCGATCAGGGGACTGTTTCGTGCGCTATCATGCGCTCCAGCACGCAACGAAGGAGATCGCCGCCATGACAACACCGCTCACCGAAGGACAGCCCGCGCCCGACTTCGCCAGCGAGACCGACAAGGGCGAGACCGTCGCCTTGAAGGACTTCACCGGGAAGCATGTCGTGCTGTATTTCTACCCCAAGGACGAGACGCCGGGCTGCACCATGGAGGCCTGCAACTTCCGCGACAACTTCGGCGTGCTGGAGGGGGAAGGCGCCGTGGTGCTCGGCGTTAGCCTCGACAGCGTCGAGTCGCACCAGAAGTTCCGCGACAAGCACAAGCTCCCGTTTACGCTCCTCGCCGACCCGGAGCACCGGATAGCGGATGCCTACGGCGTCTACGGCCAGAAGAGCTTCTTCGGGAAGAAGTTCATGGGCGTCGACCGCGCGACGTTCCTGATCGGCCCCGACGGCAAGCTCGAGAAGGTCTGGGCGAAGGTGGGCGCGCTCCCCTTCGGCCACGTGAACGACGTGCTCGGCTGGCTGCGCCAGCACAAGGACTAGCGCCTACTGCACGGTGAACGAGACGTGCATGCTGGCCAGGTAGTGGGTCGCCACGTTGCAGATCAGCACGTAGTGTCCCGGGGCCAGATCGACCGTCACCTGCTGGCTCTCCTCGCTCCCGATGAGCGATGGCTGGTTCAGCACATTGAGGTGCGACGTATCGACGGTCAGGCTCGCCTGGTCGACCGGCAGTGCGTCGTCCGCCAGGTCCGTCTTGATCACGAGGAAGTCGTGCTGCTGGGTGCCGTTGTTTTGCACATCGAACGTCACCGTGCCCGCCGGCGCCGACTTCGGCACCGGCACGACTGAAAACTCGACGAGGCCCACGCTGACCGTCGTGCCGCCGCTCGTGGGCGGCGGCGTGTCCGTCGGCTGAGCCGCGGGCGGCTCGGTCGGTGGCGGCGCCTCGGAAGGCTGGGCCGGCGGTTCGGCGGTGCTGGACGGCGGGGGCGTCGTGGTGGCTGTGGGGGTCCCCATCGCGGGCGTGCGCGTCACCTGCTTCGTCGCGGTTCGCGTCGCCGCCTTGGTCGAGGTGGACTCGGCACCTCCGCCTCCGCCGCAGGCGGCGAGCGTGATGAGTGAGGCGGCCAGCGCCGCCACAACGAGTGTACGCTTGAACATGGGTCAGTATCCCCGATAGCGATTTGCCAGCGGAAGGCGCCGGTCGCGGCCGAACGCCCGCGGTGTGATCTTCACTCCGGGGGGCGCCTGACGGCGCTTGTACTCGTTGCGGTCAACCATCGCCAGCACGCGGCGCGCCGTCGCCTCGTCGTGCCCCAACGCAACGATCTCCTCGAGGCTGTGGTCTTCCTCCACATAGAGCTCGAGGATGGGGTCGAGCACCGCGTACGGTGGCAGCGTGTCCTGATCGCGCTGGTCCGGCTTCAACTCCGCCGAGGGCGGCTTCTCGATCACGCTGCGCGGCACCAGCTCCCGGCCGGCCGCAGCGTTTCGATGCTCGGCCAACCGGTACACGAGCGTCTTCGGCACATCCTTGATCACGGCGTAGCCGCCGGCCATGTCGCCGTAGAGCGTGCAGTAGCCCGTGGCGTACTCGCTCTTGTTACCGGTCGTGAGCACAAGCCAGCCGAACTTGTTCGAGAGCGCCATCAGCAGGTTGCCGCGGATGCGCGACTGCACGTTCTCTTCCGCCGTGCCCGGCTCAGTGCCCTTGAACGGCCGATCGAGCATCTCAAGATACGCCGCGTGCGCCGGCTCGATGGGAATGATCTGCAGGTCGATCCCCAGGTTCTCGGCGACGCGCCGCGCGTCCGAGATCGAGCCCTCGGATGAGTAGCGCGACGGCATCGCCACCCCGTGCACGTGTTCCGCTCCGAGAGCATCGACCGCGATCGCAGCGACGATCGTGGAATCGATCCCGCCCGAGAGGCCGACCACGACCTGCTCGTAGGCGATCTTGCGCAC
>JBGQHA010000182.1:0-5810 GCA_041497735.1 Dehalococcoidia bacterium
AGGTATGCTTTTGCATTCTCTCGCCCCTGGCCGATGCGTAGGTCTCCGTAGCTGAAGAACGCGCCCATCTTCTTCACGATCCCCATCTCGGCCGCGAGATCGATGAGGTCGCCTTCGCGGCTGATGCCCGTCTGGGCGCCCGTAAACATGATATCGAACTCTGCCTGGCGGAACGGCGCGGCTACCTTGTTCTTGACAACTTTCGCGCGCACACGGCTGCCGATTACCACGTTGCCCTGCTTCAGCGTCTCGATGCGCCGGATATCGATGCGCACGGAGCTGTAGAACTTGAGCGCGCGCCCGCCCGGCGTCGTCTCCGGATTGCCGAAGACGATGCCAATCTTTTCACGGAGCTGGTTGATGAAGATCACCGACGTCCGTGAGCGCGCGATGGCGCCGGTCAGCTTTCGCAGCGCTTGCGACATCAGCCGCGCCTGCAAGCCGGGGAGCGAGTCGCCCATCTCACCCTCGATCTCCGCCCGCGGCACGAGCGCCGCGACGCTGTCCACCACCACGATATCGATCGCGTTGCTGCGCACGAGCGCCTCGGCGATCTCGAGCGCCTGCTCGCCGGTGTCGGGCTGGGAGACAAGCAGCTCGTCGACTTTCACGCCGAGCGCGGCGGCGTAGATGGGCTCCAGCGCGTGCTCGACATCGATGTAGGCCGCCATGCCGCCCGTCTTCTGCGCCTCCGCGATGATGTGCTGCGCCAGCGTCGACTTCCCTGCCGACTCCGGCCCGAAGATCTCCGTGATGCGGCCGCGCGGCACGCCGCCGATGCCCAGCGCGATGTCGAGCGCGATCGAGCCGGTCGGGATGGACTCGATCTGCAGCGCCGAGCCTTCGCCCAGACGCATGATCGCGCCCTGACCGAACCGCTTCTCGATCTGGCCCAGCGCCAGCTCGAGGGCCGAACTCTTGTCGGTGGGACCCTCGCTATTCGTGCTTGGGGTCATGGTTGCGGTGCCGTTCTTGCTCGCCATAAGGTTGGCCTCCTTGCCTTCGCCTTTCGTTCAGCAGGCCAACAATAGCATAAGTGTTCTGATAGTGCAATAGGCCTTCCTATCTCAAATCTAGCCCCGCCGGTCTCACCATTCTATCATGGCCGCAATGACGGCTCGCATTCGCGTACGGATCACACCTCGCGCAGGCCGGGATGCCATCGCCGGCTGGCGCGGGGAGACGCTCCTCGTCCGGGTCGCGGCGCCGCCCGTCGAAGGTGAAGCGAACGCCGCACTCGTGCGCCTCCTCGCCCGGACGCTCGGCCTGCCGAAGAGCGCCGTCTCCGTCATAGTAGGCGCAAAGGGCCGCGAAAAGACGGTGGCCGTCGAGGGCCTCGACGAAGCCGAGGCGTTGCGCCGCCTACGCAAGGTGATGCCGCCGTGAGCCTGTTGAAGGCCCGAAGGCGAATCGAAACGGTCGCTGCCGGCTGGCCCCTGCCCGCCTGGGCGACCTGCGTCCTCGCGCTCGTCGGCCTGGCCGCGTTCGCCTACGTGCCGCTGCTGAACGGCGACGTCATCTTCACCGGCGACACCTCGCACGCGTTCCGCATCTACGAGATGCACCGCTGCCTGAGCGATGGCCAGTGGCCCTGTCGCTGGGTGCCGGACCTCGGTAACGGCTACGGCTACCCCCTCTACAACTACTATCCGCCCCTGCCCTATTACGCCGGCGACTTCCTCCACTGGCTCGGCATGTCGTACGTCCGGGCCGCCGATCTGCTCTTTGCGATCGGCCTCGCCGGCGCCGGGCTGTCGATGTTCCTGCTCGCGCGACGGCTCTGGGGCGACCTTGGCGGGCTCGTCTCGGCCGTCGCCTACGTCTTCGCGCCATATCTCGCGCTCGATGTCTATCTGCGCGGCGCGCTCGATGAGCTGTGGGCGCTCGCCATCGCGCCCGCGCTCTTGTGGGCGCTCCTGGAGCTGATCACGACCTCCCGCCTGCGCTATGTGCCGCTTGCCGCGCTGTTCGGGGCGCTCCTGCTCCTTTCGCACAACCTCGTCGCCGTGATCGTGGCGCCGGCCGTGGCGCTATGGGTCGTAGCGCTGCTTGCGCTGCGCGGACGCGACGCCTGGCGTCCGGCGATCATGGTCGCTGCGGCCGGCGCGTGGGCGTTCGGGCTGGCAGCGTTCTTCACGCTGCCGGCGCTTCGTGAAGGGGGTTATGTCCAGCTCGATAGCCTGAGCAGCGGCTACTTCCATTACTCGCACAACTTCGCTTCCTTGAGCGACCTCTTCTTCCTCCGTACGGGCGACTACTCCTTCCTGCTCAAGGTCCACCTGCACACGCCGGTACAGATCGGCTGGTTTCACTGGGGCCTCGCCGCCGCATCCTTGCCGATGGCGCTGCCGCTCCTCCGCCGCGGCGAGCGTCGCGAGGCGCTGGTGATCGGGCTGTTCGCGCTCTTCTTCGGCGCGGGCGTATTCATGTCGATCTCGGCGTCGAAGCCGGTCTGGGACCAGTTCCATTCGCTGCGTTTTGTTCAGTTCCCCTGGCGTTACGTCGGCCTCGCCACCATTGCCACGGCGGCGCTGGCAGGCGGCTCGCTCGCCCTGATCCGCGATCGTTCGCCTGCGCTGCAGCTCGGCGTCGCGCTGGCGCTCGTCGGCCTGTTCGCCGGTTCGGGCCACCTCTTCTTCCATGCCGAGCACCGCTGCGCCCTCTCGGACAGCGAGCTACTGGCGGGCGTACGCGACGCCGGCGCGCCGTACGACCCGATCTGCGACGCCCTCATCCGGGACCCGCAGGGCTTTGCCATTACCGACTACCTCCCGACGGACGTCGCGCAAGTCCCCGACCCGCCGGCCGCGCCCGCTCTCGTTGTCGCAGGTTCAGCCCTGATCGAACCGGCCGGCTCCGGCAGCGATTGGCTGCGACTGCACATCGATGCGGCCAGCCCGTCTCGCATCGAGGCCTCGCTCTTTGACTTTCCGAAGTGGCGCGTACGCATCGACGGCGCGACCGTGCCGCACACGGCGACCGTCGCGAACGGTCTCGTCACGTTCGAGGTGCCGGCGGGCGCGCACGACGTCGAGCTGCGCCTGCAAGACACGGCCGCGCGCCGCGCGGGCAACCTGCTGTCGCTTGCGAGCTGGAGCGCCTGGGCGGGCGCGTTGCTGGCCATGCTCGTGGCGGCGCCGATCGGGCGTGCCGGCGGACGGCGCCGCCGCTCGGCCTAGACGTGAACTAGATCGACCGCAGAAAACTGGCGATGACGAACAAAATGATCATCGCCACCATCGGCGTGAGATCGACGCCGCCAGTACGCGGCATGATCTGGCGCAGCGGTTGCAGGATCGGCTCCGTGATCGCGTCCAGCGCCTGGACGATCGGGTTGCGCGGGTCGGGCGTCACCCAGGAGAGGAGCGCACGGATTAGGATTGCGATCGCGAGCAGGGACACCACGTCGGCGAGGATGCCGTAGATGTTATTGGCGGGCCCCAGGCCGAACATCAGCCGCCCAGCTCCTTCGCCCGCTCGTATGCGGCGCGCACAGCGTCCGCGATCGTCGAGCGGACATCGGCGGCTTCGAGGACCAGCAGGCCGGCCGCCGTCGTGCCGCCCTTCGATGTGACCATCTGGCGCAGCTCGCGGGCCGGCTTGCCGCTCTCGCGCGCCAGCTTCGCCGAGCCGAGCAGCGTCTGCACCATCAGCTCCTCTGCCGCCGCCGGCTCGAAGCCGATGTCGACGGCGGCGTCGATGAACGCCTCGAGCAGCAGGAAAATGAAGCCCGGCCCGCTGCCGTTCACCGCCGTAGCCATATCGAGGAACCGCTCGTCGTCCACCCCCAGCTCGCGGCCCATCGCGCCGAGGACGGCCTTCGCCGCGGCGCGACCGTCGCCGGAGACGGCGGTGCTCGCCGTCCAAACGCTCATCGCCTCGCCGACGAAGGCGGCTGTGTTCGGCATGGCGCGCACGACGGCGTCGTAGCCGAGCTCGCGGCTGATGCGCGCGATGGGCACGCCGGCCATGATGCTCAGCACCGTCTGTCCGGCGGCCAGCCGCCCGCGCAGACCTTCGGCCACGTTCGCGAACTCCTGCGGCTTCACGGCGAGCAGGACGAGCGCCGCGCCCTCGAGGGCCTTGGCGTTGTCCGCGCTGGTCCGGACTCCGTAGGCCGACTCGAGCTGCTCACGCCGCGCTCGGACGGGCTCGCTGACGACGACCTCACTCGCCTGCGCTGCGCCCGTCTTCAGCACAGCGCTCACGATCGCCTCGCCCATTGCACCGCCGCCGATAAAGGTGATGCGCATCGCTACACCTCTGGCCTCTGACCGAAGATCGCGCGCCCCACGCGCACCATCGTCGCGCCTTCCTCGATCGCCACCTCGAAGTCGTCCGTCATGCCCATCGAGAGCTCACGCAGACCGGTCGCGTCGCGCAACTCGCGGAGCTGCCGGAAGAAGGGCCGGGCGGTTTCCGGGTCATGGCTGAATGGAGCGACGGTCATAAGGCCTCGGACGTCGAGGTTCGGCAGAGCCGAGATAGCAGAGGCGGCGTTTGGGAGCTCCCCCACGCTGAAGCCGAACTTGCTCGCCTCCTGCGATACGTTCACTTCGAGGAGGATAGGCACCGGTTGCGTCGCGCGAGCCCTCAGCTCTCGCGCCAGCCGGAGCGAATCGACGCTGTGGAGTATAGCAAAGAGTCCCAGCGCAGTCTTCACCTTGTTCGTCTGCAGGTGCCCGATGAGATGCCAGCGCGGGAAGATGCCCATCGCGGCGAGCGTCGCGATCTTGGCCGCCGCCTCCTGCACGCGGTTCTCGCCGCAGTCTTTGAGGCCTGCAGACACCGCCTCAGCGACGGCCTCGGCAGGGAAGCCCTTCGTTACGCCGACCAGCGTAACGTCACTCGGCGAACGTCCCGCACGCCGGCACGCCGCGCCGATGCGCGCGCGCACTTCGGTCAGTCGCCCGGCGATACTCATCTTATGGCGAGCATAACGGAGCCGGAATGGTGCGGGAAGCGGATGGCCTCTACTTCGTGCGCGGCAGGGACACGGCCGTCCGACCAGTTGGCGAGCCGACCCACATCCCGGTCACTGCCCTGCCTCACCCCAAAGACCGGTGCAAGTAGTGCAGCCAGGGTTGGCCAAGCGGTCTCTAATTGCGCGTACTGGTCCGCATTGGAGTCGGTGTGCCGGTTGGGAGCACGCCAGTGGCGCTGATCACGACTCTAAAGTGCTGCGCCTTCAGTTCATCCCAGGTGACATGCTGCTCAGAGACTATCGCGCCGTGCTCATCGCGCGCGATCACTCTATCATTCCACACTTGCCTAATGGTCAGCACCTTCTTCTCCGAATGCGCTGGAACAGAGGCGTCGAACGCCTTCGGCGATGTGCCAAGATAGATGTCCACAGGCTGCTCAGTCTCATTTATGTACGTAATCGTAGCTCCCGGATCGCAGGCTACGAAGGCCAAGGCCAGCAACAGGGGAGCCAAGATACTAAGGCATTTGATCATTACTGTGAAGGGCCAGCCAGGTCTTCTAGAATATTTGCGTCCGTCGCCTGCTAGCCGGCATCGTAGCCGATGAGTGGTTGTCCCGTTAGTATCGACCATTTGGGTGCGGTTCCTCTAATGCAGTGCTCTCGATGTACCAGATTAGCTGACGGCCGCCAGGATCATGCTGAGCTTGTCGAAGCACGCGCCTTTCCGCTATAGACTGCTTCCATGATCGTCTCCAAGCTGACGCGGGTGACCGCAATATCGGACCCGGCCGAGTGGGACAAGCGCGCCGCGCGCGTGCTGGAACGCGTCCGGCCGTTCCTCGCGCGCCAACCCGGCTTCGCGGGCATCGATCTGCGCCACGAC
>JBGQHA010000183.1:0-5799 GCA_041497735.1 Dehalococcoidia bacterium
AGACCGCCGCGCAGATCGTCGCTGCGTCGACGTACCTGATCGCGCTGGTCGGCGCGGGGCTCTCGAAGGAGTCCGGCATCCCCACGTTTCGCGGCGGCGACGGGCTGTGGGACAAGCACGGCGAGCCTCCGATGGATGGCTACCAGCGCTTTCTCGCCGATCCCGAGACGTGGTGGGCGCAGCGCCTCGCCGAGCGCGAATCGATGTCGGAATTCACGAAGGCGATCGAAGAGGCGCGGCCAAACGCGGGACACATCGCGATGGCGGAGATGGAGCGGGCCGGACTGCTGAAGCACATCATCACGCAGAACATCGACGACCTGCACGCGCAGGCCGGATCGACGGCCGTCACCGAGATCCACGGCAACCGGACGAAGATGCGCTGCGTCGGCTGCGGGCGGCGCTGGCGCCGCGAGGAGTTCGTCTCGGAGATTGTGCCGCCGCGCTGTCCGGACTGCGACGGGCTGGTGAAGAGCGACACGGTGATGTTCGGCGAGCCGATCCCACCCGATGCGCTGGAGTCTTGCTACGAGCACGCCCAGCGCGCAGACGCCGTGCTGCTCGTCGGCACGTCTGCGGTGGTGTATCCGGCGGCGGAGTTCCCGGCGATCGCCTATCGTCGCGGCGCGCGGCTCATCGAGGTGAACCCGCAAGAGACGCCGCTGACGCCGATCTGCTCGGCTGTCCTGCGCGCCCCGTCCGGCGAGGCGCTGCCCCAGCTCCTCGAACGGGCGCTGACGGTCCGTTAGTCGCTGGTTGCTTGTTTGCTGGTACGGGCATTTCTAGCCGCGCGTCCGTCGCGAGTCGCCCGTACCGTTATTCTGAGCCGCAAGCCCGCCGGGAGGCGGGCGCGAGCGAAGAATCTGGCCGCCCCGGCCGCCGATGCTGACCCGAAAACTCGCCGGAAGGGCCTCGCTCCTGTGCCTCCTCGGGTGAGCGCTGGCGTTCCATCGCTAGCCATTCCTGGCCCATTCTCCATCCTGAGCTTGTCGAAGGACTTCATATTTACGCTGAAAAGATGATTTAAAGTCCAGATATCTTGACTATTGGCGGAGTCAGAGCTACGCTACAGTCGTGATAGAAAGCACGAAAGAACAGGTGCTGCATCTGCTCCAGGCCCGCGGCGGAGTGACCGTCGCGGAGCTGACGCGGGAGTTGGGCGTCGGCCCTGCTGCTGTGCGCCGCCACCTCGATCACCTGCGCGTGGACGGGATGGCCGACGTTCGCGCCGAACGCCACGGCGTCGGGCGGCCCGCCTTCATCTTCTATGCGACCGCGGACGCGGAGGAGCGGGTACCGGCGGGCTACTCACGGCTGCTCTCCCGGATGTACCGCGGACTGAGCGCGCTCGATGAGGAACAGGTGCGCGGCCGTGACGGACCGCAGGTGCTGCGCACGGTGCTGCAGGGCGTGGCCCAGCAGGTCGCCGGGGAGCACAGCGCCGACGTGACAGCGGAATCGCTGGAAGGCCGGGTAGCGCAGACGACGGAGTCGCTCCGGCGCGAAGGGATCGTCGACGAGTGGACGCCAAGCAGCGACGGATATCACCTGACGAACTCGGCGTGTCCGTATCGACACGCGGCGCAGGCGGCGCACGGCACGTGCGAGCTCGATCGCCGCACGATCGAGCTGCTGGTCGCCGCGCCGGTGCGGCAGGTGAGCCGCATCGTCGATGGTCAGCCGGTGTGTGAGTACATCGTTGCGGCAAGGAATAAGGGGAAGGCACAAGGAACGGAGCATGATGGAAAACGGCAGTAAGGAAACGGTCTTCGTCGTCGAGAACCTGCACGCGAGCGTGGAGGGGAAGGAGATCCTCAAGGGGGTCGACCTGACCGTCCGGCGCGGCGAAGTGCATGCCCTGATGGGCCCCAACGGCTCCGGCAAGAGCACGCTGGCGAACACGATCATGGGTCATCCGAAGTATCAGGTGACGCAGGGCCGCATTCTCTACAAGGGCGAAGACGTCACGCACCTTTCGCCGGACAAGCGCGCGCGCATGGGCATCTTCCTGGCGTTCCAGTACCCGATCGGCGTGCCGGGCGTGGTGATGGGCAACTTCCTCCGCGCGTCGCTGAAGGCGCGGCGGCAGGAGGACGTGCCGGTGCGCGAGTTCCGCAAGCTGCTCGACGAGACGCTCGATCTGCTGAAGATGGACCACGAGTTCGTCCGGCGCTACGTGAACGAAGGCTTCTCGGGCGGCGAGAAGAAGCGCGCCGAGGTGCTCCAGATGGCGCTGCTCCGCCCCGAGCTCGCCGTCCTCGACGAGACCGACTCTGGGCTAGACATCGATGCGCTGAAGACCGTCGCCGAAGGCATCAACGCCATCCGCGGGCCGGAGCTGGGCGTGCTGCTGATCACGCACTACCAGCGCATCCTCAACTATGTGAAGCCGGACGTGGTGCACGTGCTGTACCAGGGCCGCATCATCAAGACTGGCGGACCGGAATTGTCGCTGGAGCTGGAGCGGCAGGGTTACGACTCGATCATCAAGGAGTTCGCGCCTGCGGCGGCCGGCGCTATGGGAGAAGGTGCGTAATGGCTGGAGTACAAGAGCTCGTCAGCGAAGGGACCTACAAGTACGGCTGGTCCGACAAGGACTTCAAGCCGATCAACGTCACGAAGAAGGGGCTGAGCCGCGCGGTCGTGGAGGAGATCTCCGCGATGAAGGGCGAGCCGCAGTGGATGCGCGACTTCCGACTGAAGGCGTACCACCACTGGGAGGAGCGGCCGATGCCGTCCGGATTCTGGGGCGGCAACATCCAGAACTACGACCTGGACTTCAACGACATCTTCTACTACGTCAAGCCCGTGAAGGAGCAGGGCCGCACGTGGGACGAGGTGCCGGCCGAGATCAAGCGCACCTTCGAAAAGCTGGGCATTCCCCAGGCGGAGCGCAAGTTTCTCTCCGGCGTCGAGGCCCAGTACGACTCCGAGGTCGTCTACCACAAGGTGCGCGAGGACCTGTCGAAGCTGGGCGTTATCTTTACCGATACCGACAGCGCAGTGCGCGACCATCCCGACCTCGTGCGCCAGTACTTCGGCACGATTATTCCGCCGAACGACAACAAGTTCGCGTCGCTGAACAGCTCGGTCTGGTCGGGCGGGAGCTTCATCTACGTGCCGCCGGGCGTGAAGGTGCCGATGCCGCTCCAGGCCTACTTCCGCATCAACACCGAGAACATGGGCCAGTTCGAGCGGACGCTGATCATCGCCGACGAAGGCTCGGACGTGCACTACGTCGAGGGCTGCACGGCGCCCACGTACTCCAGCGACTCGCTGCACAGCGCGGTCGTCGAGATCGTGGTGAAGCGTGGAGCGCACGTGCGCTACACCACGATCCAGAACTGGTCGGACAACGTGTTCAACCTGGTGACGAAGCGCATGGCGGTCTACGGCGAGGCCGTCGGCGAGTGGATCGATGGCAACCTCGGCAGCAAGTTGACCATGAAGTACCCGAGCACGTTCCTCATGGAGCCGGGCGCGCACGGCGAGATCCTCTCGCTCGCGATGGCCGGCCCCGGCCAGCACCAAGACGCCGGCGGCAAGTGCATCCACGCTGCGCCGCACACGACGTCCGTGATCAACTCGAAGTCGATCAGCAGGGGCGGCGGGCGCACCAGCTATCGTGGCCAGCTCAAGGTCTATCCGGGAGCGAAGGGCGTGAAGTCGACCGTGCGCTGCGACGCGCTGATCCTCGATGAGGAGTCGCGCTCCGACACGTACCCGCTCATGGAGATCGACGAGCAAGACGTGACGATCGGGCACGAGGCGTCGGTGAGCAAGCTCGGCGACGAGCAGCTCTTCTACCTGATGTCGCGCGGCGTCAGCGAGGCGGATGCGGCAAAGATGATCGTCAACGGCTTCGTCGAGCCGATCGTCAAGGAGCTCCCGATGGAGTACGCGGTGGAGCTCAACCGCCTGATCGAGCTGCAGATGGAGGGGGCGGTCGGCTAGAGTAGGACCAAGGTGGACCTGGCGGACGGCGCCAACCACGTTTAGCGACCGGGCTTGAGCCAGGCAGATGAGTAGATCGGCAATCGAGCAATTGGTGTTCATGATGGATAGCGCCTTTGAGGGCGATCCAGAAAGGCCCGACCATAGCTGGCATGCGGTTCTCGTCAACCTGAAATCGGTAAGGGCTGAGGACTGGGACTGGATCCCGCCAGGCGGCCGGCGGACGATTCGGAGGCTCCTACTTGAGCTCGGTAGTTGCAAATACGTGTGTGACAACCAAGCGTTCGGAGACGGCTCGATGAGCTGGGACGTGCCCGGCTCGATCCCCGCCGTGGAAATCACGAGCCGTGACGAAATTGCGCGTTGGCTTCGCGAGGGTCACCGTCGCCTGCGTGATCACGTGGCCGCACTTGAGGACGATGCTGAACTCCTCCTTCCACGACGCAGCTACTGGGGCGAGGAGCGCGCAATTCGCTGGCAGGTGAACACGATGATCCAGCACGACCTGTACCACGCGGGCGAGATCAACCATATCCGCGCCCTGCATCAGGAGAACGACGGGTAGCGATGACAACACAGACAGAAGAACTGACGATCTCCCACGAGGCTGTTGAGCAGGTCTCGGCTCGATTCAACGAGCCGGAGTGGCTCCTGCGGCGTCGATTGGAAGCATGGCGTCTCTTCGAAGAGGCGCCGATGCCCGATCCGCTCTCGGAGGAGTGGAAGCGCTTCGACACCGATCGCCTCACGCTCGATGGCCTGGCGCCGTTCGCGGAGGGGGCCTCATCGAGCGCGACTAAGCTGCACGATGAGCTGGCGGGCCAGATCGTCCAGCGCAACTCCGTCGTCGCGCACCGAGAGCTGGACGCCGCGCTCGCGGCGAAGGGCGTCGTGCTGCTCGACCTGCATGCGGCCGCGCGCGAGCACGAAGCGTTCGTCCGCGAGCACCTCGAATCGCTCGTCGCGCCGGTGGAGTGGAAGTACCTCTCGCTGCACGGCGCGCTCTGGAGCGGCGGCTGCTTCGTCTACGTGCCGGCGGGCGTCGAAGTCGCGCTGCCGATCGAGTATCTGATAGAGCTGGATACGCCCGGCGTCATCACCATGCCGCACCTGCTCATCGTCGCGGAGGCGAACAGCAAGGTGACGGTAATTCAAGAGAGCGCGTCGCCGGAGCTCGGTGGGCTGAACGTCGTCTCGGGCGCGGTCGAGGTCGTCGCCCGCGAAGGGGCGCACGTGCGCTTCGTCGACGTGCAGCGTTGGGGCCGCAACGTGCAGACGTTCGCCACCATGCGCGCGTCGCTGGGCAAGGACGCTTCGTTCCAGGCGATCCTGCTTGGCCTCGGCGCCGGCCTGACGAAGGCGCGGCTAGACATCGCACTGCAAGAACAAGGCTCGCGCGCGGAGCTGCTCGGCCTCTTCTTCGGCGATGGCGACCAGCGCTTCTACTACGACACGCGCCAGGACCACATCGCGGCGAAGACGGAGAGCGATCTGCTGTTCAAGGCTGCACTGGATGGCCACGCGGGCATCGTCTGGGAAGGCGTCGTGGACGTGCGCGAGACGGCGCACCAGGCCTCGGCGAACCAGACCAGCCGCAACCTGCTGCTGAGCGATACCGCCAGCGCGTCGCCGACGCCGATCCTGGAGATCAGCGCTTTTGACGTCACGAAGTGCAGCCACGGCGCGACCGTGGGCCCGGTCGATGACGAGCAGCTCTTCTACCTGGAATCGCGCGGCATCCCGCCCGAGGAAGCGGAGCGGATGCTCGTCGAGGGCTTCTTCAACGAGGTGCTGGAGCGCGTGCCTTCGGAGGCGCTGCGCGAGCGCGTGGCTGAAGTTCTCGAG
>JBGQHA010000184.1:0-5775 GCA_041497735.1 Dehalococcoidia bacterium
CCCCACGCGACGAGGATGCGCGCGATGCCCGACAGGTGCATGCCGCCCACGCCAACGAGGTACACGCGCTCGGGGATCATCCGTTCTTCGTTCATCTGTCCTTCCGAATAATCGCGAATCCGCGAACGGTCTCTTCGATCCGTGTCCCCTTCCCTTTAGGGAAGGGGCTGGGGGTTAGGTCGTTTCTCATGCCGCGATCTCCTGGAGCATCCGCACAAGGCGCTGTGCGGCATCGGGCCGCGCGAGCCGCCGCGCAGCCTCGGCCATCGATCGGCGGCGCGTGTCGTCGGTGAGCAGGTCGCGCACGACGTCCGTGAGCCGTGCGAGCTGATCGTTGTCGAGGACGACGGCTGCGCCGCGCTCCTCGAGATAGCGCGCGTTCGGGCGCTGGTTGTGGCCGCCCTCGTATATGCCAGGAACCAGTACCGCCGGCAGCCCGGCCGCGGGCAGCTCGCCCAGCGTCGATGCGCCCGCGCGCATGACGGCGAGATCGGCGGCGGCCATAGCGTCCGCCATCTCGTCCAGGTAGCCGAACACGTGATAGCGTTGGCGCTTCGCCGCCGGCAGCGCATCGCGCCGCGCGAGCATGTCGCGCTCGTCCGCGCGGCCGCTGAGGTGTACAACGTGGCAGATGTCGAGCAGCGCATCGAGCTGCTGCGCGACGGCGACGTTCAGGCCATGCGCGCCCTGGCTCGCACCGGTGACGAGCAGCACGTGCTCGGTCTCGGGTAACCCGAGCCTTCGGCGCGCCGCCGAGCGCTCGGCGGACCAGAACGCGCTGCGCACCGGGTAGCCGACGGCCTCGGTCTTCTTCGTTGGCAGATCAGCGGCGCGGTCGGCTGTCGTGGCGATGCGCGTCGCCAATCGAGAGAGCAGACGCACGGCCCAGCCGGCGCTGACATCGGGCAGGTACACCAGCAGCGGCCGGTGTCGCAGCCAGGCAGCCAGGCCGACGGGCACGCTGGCATAGCCGCCCGTCGCGAAGATAACGTCGGGCCGGAAGTGGCCCAGCGCGCGCCAGGCCTGCGCCGTCCCGAGCAGCAACGTCGCGACGTTGCGCAGGGCGCTCAATGGCGAGCCGGTGCGCAGTGGCGCCGCGCTCACGCTCTCGAACGCAACGCCGGCCGCGGGCACGATCCGCTCGTCCATCCGCCCGCGCGCGCCGATGTACAGCAGCTCGACGGACGGGTCAGCCTGCCGCAGCGCCTCGGCCACAGCCAGGCCTGGGTAGATGTGACCGCCCGTGCCGCCTCCCGAAAGGACCACTCTCACCTCGCTCCAGTTCGTCTCGCCGGACGAGCGCGCTCGGGCCGTTCGCTCTGCTCCGCCGGCCGTGGCTGGTTCGCCCCACGCGAAATGCTCAGCAGGATGCCTATCGCGGCCAGCAGGGAGGCCAGCGCCGAGCCGCCGTAGCTCAGGAACGGCATCGGGATGCCGGTCATCGGGATCGCGCGGCTCACCCCGCCCACGTTGATCAGCGCCTGGTACGCGATCCAGCAGATGATCCCGGTCGCGAGCAGCGCGCCGAACTCATCGCGTGAGTTGAGCACAACGCGGAAGCCGCGATAGACCAACAACGCGAACAGGAGCAGCACACCCAGCGCGCCGATCAACCCCAGCTCCTCGCCCAGCACGGCGAAAATGCCGTCCGTGTGCGAGCCGTAGACATAGAAGAACTTCTGCCGGCTATCGCCGAGGCCCAGGCCGCTAACGCCACCGCTGCCCAACGCGATCAGCAGCTGCAACGTATGGAAACCAACGCCCGAAGGGTCGTTCTGCGGATGCAGGAAGGCGAACAGCCGCTCCATGCGATAGCCGCCCGTCATCAGCAGCAAACCCGCCGCGACGCCCCCGATTCCCATCAGCGCCCCCAGGTGCGACAGCGAGGCACCCGCGACGAAGAACAACGTCACCGTCGTCAGGACCAGAATCGCCGCCGTGCCGGTGTCCGGCTCGAGCAGGATCAGCCCGGCGACGATACCCACCATCATCACAAAGGGAACGAAGCCCATCGCCCAGGTGCGGAGGTAGGTGCCCTTGCCGGCCAGCCAAGCCGAGACGTAGATAATCAGCGCGAGCTTCGCGAACTCGCTCGGCTGCACGGGCGGCAGCGGCCCGAGCGCGATCCAGCGGCGCGCGCCCTGCTGCGCGATGCCGATGCCAGGCACCAGCACCGCCATCAGTCCGAGGATGGCGACGAGCATCAGCAGCGGGCTCACCGCGCGCAGCCAGCGATAGTCGATCCGCATCAGCGTCAGCAGCATGCCGATCCCGATCGCGGCCCAGATCGCCTGGCGGATGACGAAGTAGTTCGCATCGTTGAACGCCAGCAAGCCCAGCGCGAAGCTGGAGCTGTAGACGATGATCAGCCCGAGCACCACGAGGCCCAGGACGAGGCCGAGGATCAGGTAGTCCGGCTGGCCAGAGCCTAGCCGGCGTGACTCCGCAAGGGCGATGGCTCCTTCCCTCCCTTCGAGGCGATCTCTCCGACAAGCTGCCGGAAGCGCTCGCCCCGTTCTTCGAAGTTCTGGAATGCGTCGTAGCTCGTACAGGCCGGGGACAGCAGCACGACGTCGCCCGGCTTGGCCAGATGCCGCGCCCGCTCGACCGCTTCGTCCATCGTGTCGACCCGTTCGATCTCCGGCGGCTCGGCCGGGCCGAGCGCGGCCATACGCATCGCCTCTTCCAGCAACGTGGCCGCCTCACCGAAGCAGATCACCGCGCGGCAGCGCTGGCAGATCTCCTCGGCCAGCTCTTCGAGCGGCAGGTTCTTGTGACGGCCGCCCACCAGCAGCACGATCGGCTCCTCGAATGATCGAATGCCGGCAAGCGTGCGCTCCGGCGTCGTGGCGATGCTGTCGTTGTAGTACGCAATGCCGTCGACGCTGCCGACGAACTCGAGCCGGTGGCCCACGGGCTTGAACTCGCGCACCGCGCGAGCGACGGCGTCGAACGGCAGTCCGGCGGCCCCCGCGACCGCGACGGCGGCGAGGACATTCGCGACGTTGTGCGCGCCGCGCAGCGGGATGTCTTCCACCGGGAGCACTTTCGACTCCACTGCGGCCTGCCGGAAGATGATGTCGCCTCCGCGGACGAAGGCCGAGTCGCCGCTGGGGACGCGCCGGCTGGAGAACCAGACCACATGCGCCGGCGTCTCCGTCGCGAACGAGCAAGTCACCTCGTCATCGAGGTTGAGAACAGCGATATCGTTGCGCGTTTGGAATTGCAAGATACGCAGCTTGAGCGCGATGTACTCCTCCCACCCGTACCGATCGAGGTGATTCGGGGTGACGTTTAGGACGGCGGCGATGTGCGGACTCCGCTCCGCCGTCTCGAGCTGCGTGTGGCTCAGCTCGAGGACCACGGCAGTATCTGGCGTTATGTCATCGAGCAGGCCGAGCAGCCCGACGCCGATGTTCCCGCCCACGACGTGCCTTCGCCCAGCCGCGGCGAACATCGCGCCGACGAGAGCGGTCGTTGTCGTCTTCCCGCTGCTGCCCGTGATGCCGACGATGGCGCCCGGGCACAGCTCGAAGAACAGCTTTGTCATGGAGCTGATCGGGATGCTCCGCTCGCGCGCCTCCTGGAGCACGGGCAGCGTGAGCGACACGCTCTGCGAGACGTAGATCGTGTCGGCCGAGAGGATCGCCTCGGCCCGGTGCTCGCCGAGCGAGTACGTGACGGGAAGGCCTTCCAGCTCTCGAATGCGGGGGGCGAGCGTCTGCTCGCTGCGCGTATCGGAGATAGTAACGGAAGCGCCGTGGGAGGCGAGGTAACGCACCAAATCCACCCCCTCGATACCCAGTCCGAGGACTGTCAGACGCTTCTGCACCAGGGACTCTCGATTACCTGTCATAGCACTTTATCACTAATGTGTCAAGGCCAATGCGACACCGAGCATCGCTCCGGTGAGCCCTGCCAGACAAAATCGCGCGACGACTTGCGTCTCTTCCCATCCGAGCAGCTCGAAGTGGTGATGCAGCGGCGCCATCTTGAGCACGCGCCGGCCGGTGAGCTGAAACGATCCGATCTGCGCCACATCCGACAAGCCCTCGGCGACGAAGACGATGCCGATCACCGGCAGCAGCAGCCACCAGCCGAGCATCAGCGCGACCGTCGCTAGCCCGGCGCCCAGCGGCAGCGCTCCCACTTCGCCCATGAAGACGCGCGCCGGGTGGGAGTTGTACCAGAGGAAGCCGGCCAGCGCCCCGACAACCGTGAAGCAGAACGTCGCGAGGTGAAACTCCGACAGGAAGACCGCCAGCAGTCCGTACGTGCCATACGCAACGACGAGCAGGCCGCCCAGGAGGCCATCGAGGCCGTCGGAGATGGCGACGGAGCTCGTCGTGCAGGCGACGACAACGACCGACGCAAGAACGATCGCGACGACGTTCCAGTGGTAGACGCCGTAGTTGGGCACAATCACATGTCTTATGTCCAGCGAGTAATAGGTAATGAAGCCCGCGACCAAGCCCAGCGCCGCACCGAGCAACGCCTTCGCGATCAGGCCGCCCCGCTCGTGCCCGCCGATGCGCGCCCGGCCCTGGACCGTGAGCAGATCGTCCGCATACCCGACCGCTGCCGCGACGGCCATGATGCCAAGCGGCAGCACGATCGACGGGTGGCCCCAGAGGTTCGTGAAGATCGTGAAGACAAGCAACGTGCCGATCACCAGCAGGCCGCCCATCGTCGGCGTGCCGGCTTTCGCTTGGTGCGACTCCGGGCCTTCGTTGCTGATCGCCTTGCCGAAGCCATGCGCGCGCAACCAATCGATAAGCGGTCCGCCTGCGAGCGTGGCGAAGAGCGCTGCCGCCGTGCCGATGATGAGCCCTCTAGCCATCGAGCTCCTTCAGCTCGTCGAGCAGCGTCTCCAGCGCGATCTCGCGCGAGGCCTTCAGCAGCACGACGTCGTCCGGCCGCAGGTCGGCGCTGATCGCCTCCGCCGCGACCTCCTTCGAAGGCCAGTAGTGGACATCTCGATGCCCCCCTGCCCGCGCGGCTTCCGCGATGAGCGCGGCCTGCTCACCGATAGCGTGGATCACGTCCGCGGTCTCGGCCGCGCGCCTGCCGACGGCGAGGTGACCCTCGCGAGAGGCGGTGCCCAGCTCTGCCATGTCGCCGAGCACGGCGATGCGCCTGCCGGGAATCTCCGCGAGCAGATCGAGCGCGGCCGTGACCGACGCCGGACTGGCGTTGTACGTATCGTCCAGGATCCGCCCGCCGTTGCGCGCGCGATAGACCTGGATTCGGAGCGGCACCTGGGCGTTGCGCAGCGCGCTGGCAACTTCGTTCAGCGACATCCCATCGGCCAGACCAACCGCGGCCGCAGCGAGCGCGTTCGAGACGATGTGTCGCCCGGGAAGAGAGGTCTCCACCCGCTCGCTCGCGCCGTGCCAGTGCAGCCGGAACGAGACGCCGTCGAGTCCGCGGCTGGTGATCTCAGTCGCCCGCACGTCCGCGCTCTCGGCCGTACCGTAGAAGACCGGTTGGGCGCGCGTGCGATCGGCCATCGCGCAAACGATTGGGTCGTCGGCATTGAAGATCGCGAAGCCGTGCGGCGGAAGGCTCTCCGGGAGCTCCGCCTTCGCGGCGGCGATCGCCTCCAGGCTGCCGAGCCGTTCGAGGTGCGACGGTCCGACGTTCATCACCACACCGATCTGCGGCCGCGCGATCTCGCAGAGGGTGCGGATCTCTCCCAACGCGTACATCCCCATCTCGAGCACGGCGCGCTGGTGGCGTTCTGTCAACTTAAGAAGCGTGAGCGGCAGGCCGATC